>CAJOPT010000046.1 GCA_905236455.1 uncultured Prevotella sp.
TAAATGCGATTTATGCAGCCCTTGATGATCTTAATTGGATTCGTAATTATCGTTTTGAGCGTATAAGTGACTTCTTGGGTGCTACTAAGATGCAGGTTACTGTTATTAATGCGGGGACTCAACATAATGTAGTTCCAGACGAGTGTAATATGCTAATAGATGTACGTACAAATGAGTTGTATAGTAATCAGGAGGTATTCGACATTATCAACCAAAATACAAAGTGTAAGTTAGTAGCTCATTCCTTACGTTTGAGCTCTTCTCATATACCGCTTGATCACCCGCTAGTAAAACGTTGTATGGATATGGGAATGAAACCATTTGGCTCGCCTACATTAAGCGATCAGGCATTAATGCCTTTTCCCTCATTAAAGCTTGGACCTGGTGAGTCCTCTCGCTCTCATAGCGCCGATGAATATATCTGTATAAGTGAGATAGAGAATGCTATCCGCACCTATACAGAGATATTGCGATAAAGGAATTCGGTTTTTATCTGCCTAACCATTGCTCAGGATTGAGCTTGGCTGTTTCTTTGCGAAGTTGGAATTGTAGAATTCCGTCAGAGCCTACTGTGCCTATCGCTTGGCGCGCTCCTACCTTCTGACCTTTTACTACACTTACAGTGGCAAGATTACAATATACAGAGATGTAAGCTCCATGGCGTACCATCACGACAGAGGTTCCGCTAAAGCCAAAGACTGCGCTGACCTCACCAGAGAATACACATCTTACTGAAGCTCCTGCACTTCCTTTAATGTTGATACCACTATTACTTAGTTGGACACCTTTCAGTCCTTCTACATTGTATTGACCATAATGGCTTACAATACGTCCGGAAAGAGGCATTGGTAATCGCCCTTTATTGTTTGCAAAGCTGCCGGATAAGCGGCGGTCTTCGGAACTAAAAGCATCGGTCTCTTCCCTTTCCGTGCGCCTGTATGCAATCTCCTCGCGCTCAGCGCGTTCCTTCTCCATTTCAGCTTTTCTTTCTGCCGCTAACCTTTCAGCTTCCGCCTCACGAGCTAATTGTTCCGCGCGTAGTTTACGCTCAGAAGCTTCTTTAGCCTCTCTTTCAGCCCTTCTGCGGGCTTTGCTCTCTTCAGCTTTAGCTTGTCTCTGTGCTTTCTCTTCTTCTTCCCTTGCCTGTTTTCGTGCTTTTTCTTCAGCCAATGCGGCAGCTCTGGCTTCAGCTTTTGCTTTTTCCTCACGTTCTTTAGCTTCGGCAATCTTGCGTGCACGTTCTCGTGCTGCGGCCTCGGCAGCAGCTTTCTTTCGTGCTCGTTCTTCGGCAGCTTTTTTCCTTGCAGCAGCTTGTGCGGCTGCTCTGGCTTTAGCTTCAGCGGCAGCTCTTTCCCTGGCTTTTTGAATTTCCACGGCGATGAGTCTGTCGATTTGTGCATTTAATGCAGCTTGCTTCTGGCGTTGTTGTGTAATCACATCTTGCAAGGTTTTTTGCTCTGCCTGTAATGATTCCACGACTCTCTTTTGCTCTGCTTGTTTGTCTTGCAGCTCAGCGTGAACTTTGCGGTCTTTATTTAATAGTGTGTTTTTTTCACCGCGGACATTTTTAAGTTGTTCATGTTTTAAGTCAACTTGCCGTTGCTTTTCTTGTAACATCTGACCTTGTGCCCTCTGATATGCGGCATATTCGCGTACAAATCTGAGGCGTCGATACATTTGTGTTAAGTTCTTGGCACTGAAAATAAACATGAGCTTATCTTGTATGCTCCTATGGCGTGCCATATATCTCATAGATTCAATGAATTTCGTCTTGCGTTCTCCAAGTTGTTTCTCAAGAGCGGCAAGCTGTACTTTCAGAATGTCAATGTTTCCGTCGAGATTTCGTATGTCGCGTTGTATCGTGTCAATGGTTTTCTCCTTTTGACCTATTTCTGTGTTAATAGTCTCAAGAGTGTTCAGCCGTTGACGCACATCACTTTCTTTTTGTTTTAGCTCTTTCTCTTTGGTATTGATTTCTTTTTGTATCAAAGAGCGTTCTTTCTGAAGTCCTTTGATTTCTTCTGTTGCCTCGTAAGAAGTCGCAGATTTAGATTTCTTTTTTCCATTCTTTCCTTTCTGCTGGACAGCATTCTTTCCTTTTTTTACATTGTTCTTACCCGAAGAAGGATTTTTGCTGACATTGGCAGGAACATTGGACTTTTTCTTTGATGCGCTTTTTGCAGGTGTGGCGGTCTTTACTGAAGATGTTCTCTTCTGTGCGAAAGCTTCGTTAACGGAACCGCATAAGAAGCCAATTAACAATATATATATAACTTTTTTCATTAGAAATTCATTAATTGCTTGAGTGCGTCTTCTGCACTGACAGACTTATATTTATTTGACACGGTTGTACGGTTTTCCCAGTCTTTCTCATCAGAAACACCATTCATTTCGATGGTAACCTTTACTTCCTTTTTCTCTTTTGTGGCAGTGGTTTTGAAATTAAGGGCTTGTGAGTGTGGGTATTGTTTTGATCCAAAAGAGCGGAAATCGTCGTATATCCATTCGAGATTAGAACTGCCATGTGCAGCGCTACTATAGGTAATATATGCTTTATTAATAAGACCTTTATTCTTGTCGGCAGACCATTGAAAGCTCATAGCGTCTTTCTTGGTTGAGATCGTATTGTTTGGAGATTTGAAGTCTACAGAAAGCAAATCAAGTTGTGAGTTGTCTACATTTTCATACCCAGGAAGGAACAATTGATTCCAGAACAGAGCTTGTAAAGAATAGAAGTTTAATCCTTTGTCGCGCAAAAAGTCAACCTTATTATAATCTTCTTTAATATATTGTTTATGTATACGGTCAACAATCATGACGTAATCTTTAGTAAATTCGAGTCGTCCCACCTCTGTCCCGATGAGTGGAAGGAAAAGCTGTAACCGAATGACATCGTCTTTTCGCATGTGGATAGAACCTGGTACGGTAATATCTTTGGAGCCACTTTGAATAGTGAAGCTTATTTTGGAAACGATGTTTTTTTGGTAAAGCATATTGTCATATACTTTCTGAAGATAAGTAATCTGTGCTTTCATAGCATCTTTCTTACTTTCTTCTTTCGTAGTACTTGTATTCTTTATCTGTGACGTGGTTGTGTTTTTATCCTGCACCACGTTTTTATTTGTCTTACAAGCTGTCAATAATAGAGCTGTAAGAAGCATTACAGTTGTTATTTTTTTCATTCTTTTATGTATTTTCTGAGTTTTATTTTCTTTTTTAAAGTCTCGCTAAGATTTCCCTCATTTAGGGATTTATTCCAATATTCTATAGCTTTCTCTGTTTCTCCAGTCATATAATATATGTCACCGACATGTTCATCAACGACATTGCTGAGGTCATCATCATATTTAATGGCCTGTTCTATATATATCTTAGCCTCTTCATAACGTTTTTGTATAAATAATATCCAAGCGTACGTGTCAAGAAAGGTGCTGTTCTCTGGCTCTGCCTTAATCGTTTTAAAACTCATTTGCTCTGCTTTGTTGAGGTCTTTCTCTTCTAAGCTAAGGTAGTATGCATAGTTATTTAAGCAAGCTATATTGTCAGGCTTCCATTGGAGGCAGCTGTCATACGCCTCATAAGATTCTTTATATAGTTTCTTCTTGTGTAAGATGTCACCCATGATAGCATAGAAATCACTTACAATATCCGGGTCGCTTTCCTTGTTGATTTGACTCACACCTTTCCGAAGGGTCTCAAGAGCCTCGTCATCCTGATCTTTTTGTACATGGGCGAGTCCTTGAAAATAGTAAAAAGCCATCTCGTCCGGATTGTATTGCTGGGCTTGGGCACATAGGTTAATCACCTTATCAAAGTCCTTTTTGTCCCAAGTGTTGCGTATTAATTGGAAACAGGCTTGCGCATTGTCTGGTTCTATGTCAAGTATTTGCTCATATATCAAATTGATGGAATCAGCAGGCATCTTTCTTAAATCCATATATGCGGCTTTCAGAGACAATATGCCTGTGTCTTCTTGAGGTAAAGACAGAGCTTTGTCGAATAGCCCAAATATCTTTACGCTATCTTCTTTGTTTTCTATGATGGATTGCCTTATCAGTGTCAGTTTCGTGTCACTTGAGGTTTTCTTGTTGAGAAGAAGTCGTGTAAGAATATTCTCTGCATCTTTGTCTTTATGGATTGTGTGATAATAGTCAATCATTGAAGTCAGTGCAGCTTCATGGTCAGGTTCCTCCTTTAAAACCGCTTTGAACTCCTTCAATGCCAGTTCTTCCTTATCATTCTGTAGCAACCAATTTCCTAACATTACCCTGTAATTTAACTCGTTAGGATGTTTCTCCACGAGTGAGGTGAGTTCTTTTAAAACCTTGTCTTGCTCTCCTTGCTGCTCGTATACCTGCATTTTTGCCAAAGTGATTTGCTCACTACTTCCTTCTAAGGTTTCCATGCGGTCAAGCGTACTTATCATTTGCTGATAGTCGTTTTGTATATTGTACATGCGTAGGAGAATCTGGAGTACGTCAAGCCTGTTGTGGTTACGTTGATATAATTGTTCGTATGAGGCTATTGCTTTTTCAAATTCTTTCTGAGTGATATAGAACTGTCCCAATCGTTCTTGGTATATGGCATTGTCAGGACTTAGTTGTGCAGCTTTCTCAAAACTCGCCCGTGCCATACTGTCGTTTTTCAAGTCTACATAATAGCTTGATAGTTGGAAATATACCTCAGCGGCGTTGGGACAAAGTTCGCGCGCATGAGATAATAAGTCAAAGGCTGCGGCATGGTTTCCTAATTGTTGTTGCCTAATAGCCTCCAGATAAAAATAATTATATCGGCGTATAGTGTCGTTGTCAGCAATCGTTTTAATTTGGACCGTGAAGAAAAAGCAAAATACAAACAAACGCAGGAAAGAGCATTCTAAGAAAGAGTGCCTTCTCATCGATCTGCATTTGTCGCGACAATTGTTTAAATCTATGCTACGATATCTTCCCGTCATTTTATTTTACCCCAGTGTGTCCGTAGCCACCTTCACCCCTTTCGGTCTCGTCAAGTATCTCAACCTCAGTGAAGGCGGCTTGCTCATGTCGCGCAACTACCATTTGCGCAATACGCTCGCCATCTTGAATCACAAAGTCTTCTTTTGATAAATTTATTAATAACACACCAATCTCACCACGATAGTCTGCATCAATCGTACCCGGTGAGTTTAATACAGTTATCCCTTTTTTTAACGCTAATCCGCTTCGAGGGCGGATTTGTGCTTCGTAGCCATCAGGTAATGCTATGTATAGACCTGTTTTTATAAGGATCCTTTCCATTGGATGAAGGGTAATGGATTCGTTAAGATTTGCGCGCAAATCCATTCCCGCACTTAGCTCTGTGGCATATGTGGGCAGTGGTTGATGCCCTTTGTTAATTACCTTAATTTGTATCATAGATGACATATTAATAATTTGCAAAGATAATAAAAAGAAATGGCATAAGTGAAGATGTAAAGGTGAATTATACGAATTTAACGAAATACGTTCGTTTTTTACTCGCTTAATTATTTTTTTAGTACCTTTGTGCCATGAAATGGCAACAACTGATATCCAATAAGCGACTCGGACAAGAGATCCGGCATGCAGAGCGGCATGATGACCGTTCGGAGTTTAAGCGTGATTATGACCGCTTGGTCTTTTCGGCTCCTTTCAGGCGCATGCAAAATAAAACCCAAGTGTTTCCTTTGCCAGGCAGCATTTTTGTTCATAATAGGCTCACACACTCATTGGAGGTCTCAAGTGTCGGACGTTCTTTAGGAGATGATGTCGCTCATTTGCTTAAAAAGAAACATCCAGAGCTTGTTGGAACATTGTTTGAAGAAATTGGTACTATAGTCTCTGCGGCATGTCTTGCTCATGATATGGGTAATCCTCCATTTGGACATAGTGGCGAAAGGGCTATTCAGGCATATTTTAAAGAAGGCTTAGGTACATATTTGCAAAAACAGTTAAGTGCAGAGTTCTGGGCAGATTTGACTCACTTTGAAGGTAATGCCAATGCTTTTCGTCTGTTGACGCATCGTTTTAAAGGTCGTCGTGACGGAGGTTTTGTTATGACGTATAGTATGCTTGCAAGTATTGTCAAGTATCCTCATACGTCATTATGTGCAGGCGAGAAGGGGAAATTTGGCTTCTTTTCCAGCGAGTCTGAGCTATATCGGAGAATTGCCGATGAAATGGGCGTAATTTGTTTGTCAAATAGTAAAAATGAAATTGCGTATGTCCGTCACCCTTTAGTCTATCTTGTGGAAGCTGCGGATGATATCTGTTATGAGATAATGGATATTGAAGATGCTCATAAGCTAAAGCTCCTCTCTTATGAAGAGACAGAGTCTTTACTTCTTGGTTTCTTTGATTCAGAGACGCAAGAGCAGATACGGAGAAGGGTTGATGAGGAAGGCGTTACAGACGAGAATGAGAAAGTCGTTTATATGCGTGCTTGTGCCATTGGCAAACTTGAAAATGAGTGTGTCAATGTTTTTGTTGAGCATGAGGAGGATATTCTTAATGGCACGTTTGATGGTTCTCTAATCAAAAATATGCACCCATTACAAAAAGAAGCATATAAACGCTGTACAGAGGTCTCTAAACAACGAATCTATAATAGTAAAATTGTTTTAGATGTGGAGCTTAGTGGTTATAAAATAATGGAGACATTAATGCAAGACCTTGTTGATGCTGCCGTCAACCCTAATAAATTCCATTCTCGTCAGCTTATCCGCCGCTTCTCTTCTCAATATGATATAGAAAGTGATGACCTTGAGACGCGCCTTATGGCGGTACTTGACTATATAAGTGGTATGACTGACGTATATGCTTTGGATATCTATCAGAAGATTAACGGCATAAGCCTTCCCGTCATATAGTTATATGGTTTCCTTATAGATAACTTTGTTGGCGCCACTGGTTATTTTCAGGGCTTCAGGATGCTCTGAGATAAAAGTGTCTATATGGCGTTTGCGCTTGTCCTCGAGTATCTCATCTATAGCGATAAGAATTCCCGTTTCCTCTACATCACCGAAACCGTAATTTATGGCAGTTCCGAATAGCTTCATGGTGGGACTTAAGTTCATGTAAGCATTGACAAGAGGCGGAATGTTATAGCCTAACTTGCGAATCTCCTGATTGAGAATCTTATAGTCTTCGCGGAAGTCATCTTTGCAGAACAGTCGTTCCAAATCTTCAGCATTCTCCTCAATTTTTAACGGTTTCATCGGTACGATTAGGTTCTCCTTGTCATCAAAGTGCTTTTTCAAGAAGAAAAGAATCATATCTCTGCCTTTGCGAATGTATGAAGGATACATGGTCATCTTCCCAAAGAAATATTTCAGTTTGGGGTTAATTACCGTCAAAGCACCAAGACCATCCCATAAATTGTCTAATGCGAACAAACTTTTTGTGCCCATGCGTGAACTCTGGTAGGGTAGGGCAACGAAAGATCTGCCTAACTCAACAGTATAAGGCATGTATTCCTTTAGAAACTTGTCGGAAAAATGGAACATGTGGCTTGTGGCAAGATGTGGCTGACCATTTTCCTCTATGTCCCATTCTGAGCCATAAAGGTACCTGTAGCCGCCAAGAATCTCCTCAGCCTCCGGATTCCATACGATTAACTGTTTGTAGCAGTTCTCGCACGTGTCAAAATCATCAAGGTCAAGTTCCTTTCCTGTTCCACCGCCAGCTTCTCGAAATGCGATCTCGCGCAATCGTCCTATCTCGCGCAACACATTGGGTGCATTGTGTGCAGTAACGATGTAGATCTCATTGTTACTCTTATTAGTCGTACGTAATTGCTTGTCAGGTGTCAGCTCTTTTTTGAGCAGGTCTTTAGCTACTGGCGGGATAATTTTTTGTTCCATTTTCTTTTTTATTGTGTAGACTTCGATTTGGGAAGGTCATATACGATATCTTGTACAAAATTTGCCCATTCTTTTGGTGACTTTGACTTGTCAAAGGTTTGCCATGGTATGGGTTTCCCTATAGTGATATGAAAACTGTTATGTACGTTCTTATACATCTCGTCAACCAAAAAGATCATTGCCAAGTTGAATGGCAGGAACCGGTCGCTGAAGTTGGCAAGGCGATAGAAAAAGTTCGAGTTACATCCACTAAAGTGTATTGGGACAACATCCCTTTGGTATTCAACACTTTTTGTGATGAATGTCTTTTTCCAAGGTAAGTCACGAATCTCTCCCTTTGTCTTTCTTGAGCACAATCCCGCAGGATACATTAGCATGTGATTGTCACTTTTGAATCCTGCCTCTACCATTGCGGGAAAGTTTCTGCTTTGCTTGCCAGTTTTGTTTATCCCGATGGACAAAGGAGCCAATCCAGGAAGGTTCAATAACAGGTCGTTGACAAGATATCGGAATTTTGAGTCGTAATGCCTGCCTATGATTGAACCTAAAGCAACTCCGTCGGCACCTCCTAAAGGGTGGTTTGACACGAACGTGTATAATTTACCGTCATTCTTGTCAGGAAGGTTTTCCTTACCATCAATAACTAAGGTCATGTCTAAATATTTCACACAAGCCTCAAGCCATTCCGTTCCGGTTAGATGTCTGCTTTCCCATAGAAACTTATTGACTTCGTCTTGATGGATAATATGTTTTAGCCACGAGACGAGTGCTTTTGGGACAAACTTGTACTTTTTGCCCATTTTCCCCTTGAGGATATTTTCCAAATCTATGGTGTTCTTGACGGGTTCGCTCATATTTAGCATACTAATAAAATGCAAAATTAGTGAATTATTTCTGAATTCTTTGTTTTTTTAGATAAAATATCACAAAAAGAAAGATTTTTTTGTTTTTTGCTTGGTATCTGTCTTATGCTGATATGGTTTTTAGTTGCTTTCTGACATTTGTGACTTTGTGACAACGAAACCACCAAAAATCACCAAAAACCAAACGACACATCTACGCCCTTTAGATGTGACATCTGCCCTCCGTAGATGACACATCTAATCGCCTGTGTGTGTTAATTATTTTAAAAAAACATAAGTCGGTGGGGATTTGTGGTGGATTATGGGGATTTTTGTGTAACTTTGAACCCAAATTCAGTTATATAAAAGTACGCATGCGTTTTTTAGGTAATATAGAAGCAAAAGTAGACTCAAAGGGAAGGGTTTTTCTTCCTGCGATATTTCGCAAGGTGCTAAGTGCGTCGGGCGAGGAAAGTCTGGTTATGCGTAAAGATGTGTTTCAGCCATGCCTGACATTATATCCGGAGTCCGTATGGAATGAGCAACTTGACAAGCTCCGTTCTCGCATGAACAGATACAATGCGTCGCATCAGCAGATTTTCCGCCAGTTCGTAGCCGACTTGGAGGTCATCACGCTTGATGGCAATGGGCGTTTCTTGATACCTAAGCGTTATCTTAAGATGGCTAATATAGACCAGTCGGTACGTTTTATCGGCATGGATGATACAATAGAGATCTGGTGTAATACAGGAGAAGATAAGCCTTTCATGGATGCGGATGAGTTCAGCCAGGCTCTGGAGGAGGTGATGTCTGACCCGATAGAGGGATAATAAGGGCAAAAGCAGAAGTGATGAGCGTGAAAGAGACTGGCACATATCATGTTCCTGTACTTTTGAAGGAAAGTATTGACGCATTGGAGGTTTTCCCTGGTGGAACTTATGTTGATGTGACTTTTGGTGGCGGCGGCCATAGCAAAGAAATCTTGTCACGGCTTAAAGGGAAAGGTCATTTGTATAGTTTCGATCAGGACGCTGATGCGGAATCAAACATTGGTTTAGGCACCTTGGATAAGGAGTGTTTTACTTTTGTACGATCAAACTTTAGATATCTGAAAAACTGGATGCGCTATTATGGCGTTGAAAAGATAGACGGTATTTTGGCAGACCTTGGCGTCTCAAGTCATCATTTTGATGATGAGGAGCGTGGTTTCTCATTCCGCTTCGATGCTCCGTTGGATATGCGAATGAATAGGCGGGCAGGTAAGACTGCTGCTGATTTGCTGAATGAAATGGAGGAAAGTCAGCTGGCAGATATATTTTACTTATACGGTGAATTGAGAGAAGCCCGTCGAATAGCCTCTGCCATTGTAAAGGCAAGAAGTATAAAGCCTATTCTTACGACAGGCGATTTGCTGGAAGTGGCTAAAGCGTATATCAAAAAAGAGCGTGAGAAGAAAGATATGGCTCGTTTGTTTCAGGCACTTCGAATAGAGGTGAACCAAGAACTTACAGCCCTCAAGGAAATGCTTCAAAGCGCGGCGGAGTTGTTGGCTCCTGAAGGAAAACTCTCGGTCATAACCTATCATTCGTTAGAGGACCGCATAGTAAAGAACTTTATCAAAGCTGGCAATGCGGAAGGAAAGATAGAACAGGATTTCTTTGGCAGGATAGACACCTCGTTTGCCCCTGTTGGGAAAGTGATAGTTCCTACGAAAGCTGAGCAGGAGAGTAATCCGAGAAGCCGTAGCGCAAAACTTCGTGTTGCGCGGAAGTTATAGAACGATAATGGAAAAGTTGAAGATGGAAGAAGAAAAAAGAAATAGAGATGATGTGTCTAAATCCTCAAATGAGGATGTGCGGGATGTCCTTGCTATAGAGACAGAGGAAGGTACGGTCGTGCCGGAAGACAAGGAGCCGCAGGATGGGAAGGCTGTTGAGGAGGCAGATTCGTCAAGTGAGAGTCTGCCTCATGATGATGAGGCAAAAGCATTTAAAGAGGCAATACAAGAGCAGGCTCGTGAGGATGAGCAACCCTTCTCCGCTACTTTCACCTTGCGTAAAATCCTTGGTGGCGATATTCTTACGGCAAAGCTGATCCGTAGTCAGATATGGCTCATCATACTGATAGTATTCTTTGTTATTTTGTATATATCAAATAGGTATAGTGTACAGAAAGACTTGTTGGAGATTGACCGTTTGAACACTCAGCTTAAAGATGCAAAATACAAAGCCTTGTCAAGTAGTAGCCAATTGACAGAAAAATGTAGGGAGAGTCATGTGTTGGAGATGTTGAAGAACAATAAGGATAGTGCGTTGAAGATTCCAAGTCAGCCTCCTTTTATAATAGAGGTACCGAAATGAGCAAAATGATATAAAAACAAGGAAGGAGCCATTAACTGATGAGTAGTAAGTTCAATTATAAAAAGATTATGCCGCGATATAGTGTCATCGCCATCGTGATGACATTTGTTGCTATTGCTGTGGTCTTCAAAGCTTTTTATACCATGACGGTGAAGAAAGAATATTGGGAGAAAGTCGCTTCCCGTCTGAAAGTTGACAGTGTTGAGGTTAAGCCTGTTCGTGGTAATATTCTTAGTAGCGACGGACAGCTGATGGCAAGTAGTTTGCCGGAATACAAGATATACATGGATTTTAACGCACTTCACAAGGCGGGGAATGACTCCTTGTGGGATGTGAAAATGGATTCTATAGCCATAGGACTTAACCAGATATTTCCAGAACAATCGGCTAAGGCTTTCCGGGATAGTCTGGAAAAAGGTCATCGTAAGATGAGTATGCATTGGCCTATTTGGAAAAAACGCATAGGCTATAGTACGTTGACTGAAATAAAGGCTCTTCCTGTATTCTGTCTGTCAAAATACAAAAGCGGCTTCCATTACGATGAGTTCAATGCCCGTCGTCAGCCGTTTGGTACATTGGCTCAGCGCACCGTCGGAGACCTTTATGGAGCGAAAGATTCCGCCCGTTACGGATTAGAGCTTTCGTATGACTCTATATTAAGAGGTGAAAACGGAATCATACACCGTAGGAAGATTCGTAATAAGTACTTGAGTATTACAGATACTCCTCCAACAGACGGAATGGACATCGTTACTACGATTGATGTGAGTATGCAAGATCTTGCGGAACGTTCAGTCCTCAATGAGTTGAAAGAGATTAACGGGAATGTAGGTGTCGCAATTGTTATGGAAGTGGCAACCGGTGATATAAAGGCAATCGTCAACATGGAGAAATGTGGCGATGGAGTCTATCGTGAGCGCAAAAACCATGCCGTAAGCGACTTGTTGGAGCCTGGATCTGTTTTTAAGACCGCAAGTATTATGGTTGCTCTTGATGATGAGGTTGTCGATACAAACTATGTCGTGCAAACAGGTGGTGGCGTATGGCCTATGTATGGGCGTGAGATGAAAGACCACAACTGGCGTCGTGGCGGCTATGGCACAATGCGTCTTCCGAAGACTCTGGAAGTGAGTTCTAACATCGGTGTCAGCCGTATCATTGACAACTTTTACCATAGCCATCCCGAGAAATATGTTCAGGGAATATATGACTTAGGTCTTGCTACAGACTATAAGCTTCCAATCCCTGGCTATTCTCCTGCGAAGATTCGAATGCCGAAGAAGGACTCTCGTGGGAAGCAGTATCTTAATTGGAGCAATACTGCGTTGCCATGGATGAGTATAGGCTATGAGACACAGGTTCCACCGATATCTGTATTGGCATTTTATAATGCCATTGCCAATGATGGAAAGTTGATGCGTCCACGGTTTGTCAAGGAAGTACGTAAGGATGGCGAGGTCGTAATGACATTTCCTCCTGAAGTTGTAAAAGAACATATCGCAAAACCGAAGACGATAAAACTGATACAAACGATTCTGCAACATGTAGTAAGTCAAGGTCTTGGGCGTAAGGCTGGTTCTACCTCATTCCTTGTGGCAGGGAAGACAGGAACGGCTCAAATGTCTAAAGGTGCCGCAGGTTATCATACCGGAATGATGGATTATCTCCTTAGTTTTGCAGGCTATTTCCCAGCCGACAACCCAAGGTATAGTTGCATTGTTTGTATACAGAAATCGGGTCTTCCCGCATCTGGTGGCGGTATGAGTGGTGTTGTCTTCCACCACATTTCCGAAGGCATTATGGCGCAGAGCCTGAAAATGGATGTTAATTCCGCACGTGATACCACGTCCGTTCTTATTCCTGATGTTAAGGCAGGTAATTTACTTGCGGCTGACTACGTGTTGAACCATTTTGGGTTCAATGTGCAAAATGGATGGGGAGGAAGCTATCCTTTCGGAGCACCAGTCTGGGGCGTTGCTACCCATGATCAGAATACGATTACGATGAATAAGCAAAAAGTAAGCTCAACCGCTGTAGTCCCAAATGTAATTGGCATGGGGGCGCGTGATGCTGTCTATGCTTTGGAGAATCGTGGTATTAAAGTGCGAATCGAAGGTCGTGGAAAAGTTATGGAACAGAGTGTTCCTGTTGGAAGTACTGTAAAAAAAGGAATGATTTGTACATTGAAGTTAGTATAAGGAATAAAGAAAAAGATATATGAGACTTAATGAGTTGCTTCAGGAAATAAGCCCCGTTAGCATATTTGGGGATGTTAATGTCAATGTGACAGGTGTCAATATTGATAGTCGTCTTATTGAAGATGGACATCTCTTTGTGGCAATGAAGGGGACGCAGGTTGATGGACATCGTTTTATAGATAAAGCGATAGAACAAGGTGCGAAGGTTATCTTATTGGAAGATATGCCTGAGCAACGCTTACCACAGGTAACGTATGTTGAGGTGGAGTCTACCGAAGACTGTGTTGGTAAGGTCGCCACGGCATTTTACGGTTTCCCCTCACGTAAGTTGAGACTTGTCGGGGTGACAGGAACGAATGGCAAGACAACGATAGCGACCTTATTATATAATATGTTTAGGAAATTTGGTCATAAAGTAGGATTATTGTCAACGGTATGCAACTATATTGACGGTGAGACGATTCCTGCAAGCCATACTACTCCTGACCCTATCGAGCTGAATCGCCTTCTTGCCAAGATGGTGGAATCTGGTTGTGAGTATGCTTTCATGGAATGTTCCAGCCATGCAATACACCAGCGCCGAATCGGTGGCTTGGAATTTGCAGGTGGTATATTTACCAATCTTACCCGTGACCATCTTGATTATCATAAGACCTTTGAGAACTATCGCGACGCAAAGAAAATGTTCTTTGATGGTCTCTCAAAAAAAGCCTTTGCCATTATTAATGTAGATGATAAGAATGGATTATTCATGGTGCAGAACACTAAGGCAGAGGTGAAGACTTATTCTACCCGTTCTTTGGCAGATTTCAAGGCGCACATCCTTGAGTGTCACTTTGAAGGCATGTACCTTGAGGTTGATGGCAGAGAGGTGGGTGTCCAATTTATTGGCAAGTTTAACGTCAGCAACCTTCTGGCTGTATATGGAACGGCAATCATGCTTGGCAAAAAGCCAGAGGAGATACTTGTGGTACTAAGTACTTTGAAGAGTGTCAACGGACGATTAGACCCTATAGCTTCACCAGAAGGGTGGACGGCTATTGTAGACTATGCACATACGCCAGACGCTTTGGAAAATGTGTTAAATGCCATACACGAGGTTCTTAACGGAAAGGGACAGGTTATTACCGTATGTGGCGCAGGTGGAAATCGTGACAAGGGTAAACGTCCTTTAATGGCACAGGAAGCTGTGCGCCAAAGTGACAAAGTTATAATTACCAGCGATAATCCCCGCTTTGAAGACCCGCAAGAGATTATAAATGACATGCTTGCCGGCTTGAATTCTCAACAGCGCAAGAAGGTCATTAGTATTGTTGATCGTAAGGAGGCTATACGTACGGCGGCAATGATGGCATCTAAAGGTGATGTTATCCTTATCGCAGGTAAAGGGCATGAGGACTATCAGGAGATTAATGGTGTGAAGCATCATTTCGACGACCATGAGGTCGTAAGAGAACTGTTTGATGAGATTAAATAATGTGTTTTAAAAGTCAAGTGAATATCAATTAATCAGCAATAGGAATATGTTATACTATATCTTTAGATTCTTAGATCAGTTTGGTATTAGCGGATCCCACTTGTGGGGATACATTTCGTTCCGATCCATTTTGGCGTTAATATTGTCACTTATGGTTTCTGCTTGGTTTGGAGAGCATTTCATTAAGTTTCTTAAAAAGAAGCAAATAACCGAGACGGCTCGAGACAAAGAAATTGATCCGTTTGGTGAGAAGAAGATAGGCGTACCATCAATGGGTGGTATCATAATTATCGTAGCTATTCTGATTCCTGTATTGTTGCTGGGACGTCTGCGCAACATATATCTTATATTGATGATAATAACAACAATCTGGCTGGGATTTCTCGGTGGAATGGACGATTTTATCAAGATATTCCGTCATGATAAAGAGGGTTTGAAAGGTAAATATAAGATTATCGGACAGGTAAGTATAGGACTTATTGTCGGTTTGGTGTTATGGATGTCTCCTGACGTGAAAGCAAATCTGAATGTTGAGGTCCAAAGTCAGGGACAAGAGGCTGTTGTGAGACATTCCGCAAAAGCAGAGAAAACCCTGAAGACCACGATACCTTTTGTCAAGAATCATAACCTTGATTATTCCGAGGTTATGTCTGTTTTCGGAAAGTATAAGAATGCGGCGGGATGGATACTCTTTGTCATTATGACAATCTTTGTCGTCACAGCAGTGTCTAATGGAGCCAATCTTAACGATGGAATGGATGGAATGTGTGCGGGAAACTCTGCTATTATAGGTGTGGCTCTTGGAATCCTTGCGTATGTGAGTTCTCACTATGAATATGCATCTTATTTGAATATAATGTATATACCGGATTCTCAGGAGTTAGTCGTCTTTTTCTGCGCTTTCATCGGGGCATTGACAGGATTCCTGTGGTATAACGCATACCCTGCACAGGTCTTTATGGGTGACACGGGCTCATTGACAATTGGCGGTATTATCGGTGTCGGTGCCATTATTATTCACAAGGAACTTTTATTGCCTATTTTATGTGGTGTCTTCTTTGTAGAGAGTTTGAGTGTCATAATACAAGTATGGTATTATAAACTTGGTAAACGGAGAGGAGTAAAGCAGCGTGTTTTCAAAAGAACTCCTATTCATGATAATTTCAGGACTCTTGACTCACAGCTGGATCCCGAGTGCAAATATTTGTTGAAAAAACCTCATACAGCATTGTTTGAGTCTAAGATTACAATACGTTTCTGGATTATAACTATTATTTTAGCGGCTTTTGCAATTATAACACTGAAGATAAGATAAAGAAAATGAATAGAATAGTTGTTTTAGGAGCAGGCGAGAGTGGAGCTGGTGCAGCAGTTCTTGCCAAGATTAAAGGTTTCGACGTGTTTGTTTCAGACATGTCTGCTATAAAAGATAAATATAAGAAGCAACTTGATGACCATGGAATAGATTGGGAGGAAGGATGCCATACAGAGGATAAGATTCTGAATGCAGATGAGGTGATTAAAAGCCCAGGTATTCCAGATTCCGTTCCGATTATGAAAAAAATAATCGCTAAAGGTATTCATGTTATCAGCGAGATAGAGTTTGCAGGAAGGTATACAACTTCAAAGATGATTTGCATAACAGGTTCTAATGGTAAGACCACAACGACTTCCCTGATATTTCATATCTTTAAAGAGGCTGGATATGATGTGGGATTGGCTGGAAACATTGGAAACTCGCTTGCATTGCAAGTGGCAGAAGACCCACACGCATACTATATAATAGAGTTAAGTTCTTTCCAACTTGACAATATGTATGATTTTCGTGCTGATATAGCTATATTGTTGAATATTACTCCGGATCATCTTGACCGTTATGACAACTGCATGCAGAACTATGTGGATTCTAAGATGCGTATTATTCAGAATCAGACAGCTGATGACTCTTTCATATATTGGAACGACGATCCTGTTATTAAGCGTGAGTTGGAAAAGTATGATATCAAGGCAATCCAATATCCATTCTCGGAGTTGAAAGAAAATGGTTCTATCGGTTACATTGAAGAGGGAATGTATACGATAGAGAAACCCACTCCTTTTAATATGGAGCAAGAGTGTCTTTCTTTGACAGGAAAACATAATATTTACAATTCCTTAGCTGCAGGTATAGCCTCCAATATCAGCGGGATTAAGAAAGAAAACATCAGGAAAAGCCTTAGCGATTTCCCAGGAGTCGAACATAGACTGGAGAAAGTATGTAAAGTCGGAGGCGTGCAATACATTAATGACTCAAAAGCTACTAACGTAGACGCTTGTTGGTATGCTTTGGAAAGTATGACCACTCCTACTATTTTGATAATAGGCGGTAAAGACAAAGGAAATGATTACACTCCAATAAAGGATTTGGTGAAAGAGAAATGTGTCGGGTTGGTGTATCTTGGTGCTGATAATCAAAAGTTACATGAGAATTTTGACAGTATTGGTATACCTGTACGTGATACTCATTCTATGAAAGAATGTATGCAGGCTTGTTACGAGATGGCTAAACCTGGCGATACAGTACTGTTAAGCCCTTGTTGTGCGTCATTCGATTTGTTTAAGAACATGGAAGATCGTGGTGAACAATTTAAGGAGCTGGCAAGAAGTTTATAGCAAACTTAATGTGACTTTGAAAATATATAAAGTGATTAATAATTATAATGAATAAGACACTCGGAAACATATTCAAAGGTGACAAAGTAATCTGGATGGTATTTTTCTTCCTTTGTATGATTAGTATTGTGGAAGTATACTCTGCATCAAGTTCTCTTTCATACAAAGGTGGCAATTACTGGAGTCCTATTCTCAAACACTGTGGTATTTTGGCGGTAGGAGTCTTTACGATGGTTGTGGTCTTGAATATCAAATGTAAGTATTTCAAATTGGCAACCCCCGTATTGTTGCTTTTGGCATTCTTCTCCCTCTTATGGGTGCTGATAGCAGGACAGGCTACTAATGACGCTAATCGTTGGGTAAGTTTTCTTGGAATCCAATTTCAGCCCTCAGAGTTAGCCAAAGGTACTCTGGTTCTTGCGGTAGCGCAAGTGTTGAGTGCCATGCAGACTGATCATGGTGCCGACAGGAAAGCTTTTAAGTATATACTGATAGTGAGTGCGTTTATAATTCTGCCGATAGCACCAGAGAACCTTTCAACGGCAATGCTTATTGGTGTTACTGTTATCTTGATGATGTTTATCGGGCGGGTTCCATTGGATCAGATAGGTAAGCTTTTGGGTATCTTTGCATTGATAGGCATTTTCGCCGTCTCAATGGTAATGCTTATTGGAAAGGAGGAGAAGAAGGACACCATTGGAAAGAAAGTGATGACAGAGCAGGTGGTGAAGTCTAATGTGGGAACTGATGAGGAGGATAAACCCAATATGCTGGATAAGCTCACCCATCGCATGGGAACATGGAAGTCTCGTATTCTCAAGTTCCTGAATAATGACTATGTAGCTCCGGAGAATTATGACCTTGACAGAGATGCGCAGGTCGGTCATGCGAATATTGCCATAGCGACGTCAAACATTATTGGGAAAGGACCGGGAAACTCAAACGAACGTGATTTCTTATCGCAGGCTTTCTCTGATTTTATTTATGCTATTATTATAGAGGAGATGGGAATTGTAGGTGCAGGTGTCGTAGCTTTCCTATATATAATTTTGTTATTCCGTACAGGGCGTATTGCCAGCCGTTGTGAGAATGCGTTCCCGGCTTTTCTTGCCTTGGGAATAGCATTGCTTTTGGTTGTGCAGGCTCTGTTTAATATGTTGGTTGCTGTAGGATTGGCTCCTGTTACAGGTCAGCCTCTGCCGTTAATAAGTAAGGGAGGAACCTCAACAATCATCAATTGCATATACGTTGGAGTAATATTGAGTATCAGCCGTTCTGCAAAGAAAAAGGATTCTATGATGTTGGATATGGATGATAATTTGGCTTTAATGCCGGCAGTATAATGAAAATGTAAAAGATAATAATATGAATAAGAAACTTAGAGTCATTATAAGTGGAGGTGGAACAGGAGGACATATTTTTCCTGCAATCTCCATAGCTAATGCGATAAAATCAAAATGTCCAGACGCTGAGATATTGTTTGTTGGTGCTATTGGTCGGATGGAGATGCAACGTGTTCCCGCCGCGGGATATGAGATAAAAGGACTTCCTATCTGTGGGTTTGACCGTAAGAACCTTCTGAAGAACTTTTCAGTGCTGTTGAAGATATTCAAGAGTCAGCGCATGGCAAAGAAGATTATCAAAGAGTTTCGTCCACAGGTAGCTGTAGGAGTGGGAGGATATGCCAGCGGTCCGACACTCAACAAGGCATCTGCAATGGGTATTCCATGTCTGATACAAGAACAAAATTCTTATGCGGGTGTAACCAACAAGCTTCTTTCTAAGAATGAGATGACAAGGAAAATCTGTGTCGCATATGAGGGCATGGATCGTTTCTTTCCTGCAGAGAAGATAATTATGACTGGTAATCCTGTACGCCAGAATGTCTTAGAGTGTGACTTGACTCCGCAAGACGCGCGTCGCTCATTAGGGTTGGATCCTGAAAAAAAGACAATACTCTTAGTTGGCGGTAGCTTGGGTGCACGTACTATTAATGAAAGTATATTAAGACATCTCAATTTGGTAGAGCATTCTGGAGTGCAGTTTATCTGGCAGACAGGAAAATATTATTTTGCCGCTATTGGTGAGCAGCTGAAAGGTAAAGTGCTTCCTATGCTGAAAGTGACTGATTTTATTGCGGATATGGGTGTGGCTTATCGTGCAGCTGACTTGGTTATAAGCCGTGCTGGAGCAAGTAGTATTAGTGAGTTTTGTCTTATCGGAAAACCTGTTGTCTTGGTGCCGAGTCCTAATGTAGCCGAAGATCATCAAACAAAGAATGCAATGGCATTGGTGAATAAGGATGCCGCTCTTTATGTAAAAGATTCAGAGGCACCAGATACTTTGCTGCAAAAGGCTATCAATACGGTGAAAGATGACAGCCGTCTTGCAATATTGAGTGAAAATATTAAGAAACTGGGATTAAAGGATTCTGCCGATATTATCGCCGATGAAGTTATTTCTTTGGCAAATGCATACATTGAAAATAAATAAAAAGAAGATGGAAATTAAAGATATTAAGTCTGTGTATTTCGTAGGTGCTGGGGGAATTGGCATGAGTGCTATTGCCAGATATTTCCTTAACAAGGGGATGGTGGTTGCCGGATATGATAAGACTCCGTCTGAGCTGACATCACAGTTGGAAAAAGAAGGTGCCTTGATTCACTATGAGGAGAGTGTGGATGAAATTCCTCAGGCTTGCCGCAACCCAAAGCATACTCTTGTTATATATACGCCAGCTATCCCGGCTGCTCATAAAGAGCTGTCTTGGTTTAGAGACGGGGGATTTGAGATACAGAAAAGGGCACAGGTACTTGGTACCCTGACACGTACTCTGAAAGGTCTATGTGTGGCTGGTACGCACGGAAAAACTTCCACTTCAACGATGTGTGCTCACATAATGCATCAGAGTCATGTTGACTGTAATGCTTTCTTGGGTGGCATTTCTAAAAACTATGCGACTAACTATATCTTGTCAAGCTCTGAGTATGTAGTTATTGAGGCTGATGAGTTTGACAGGTCTTTCCATTGGCTTCGCCCTTGGATATCTGTAATAACAGCTACAGACCCTGACCATCTTGACATCTATGGCACAGAAGAGGCCTACTTGGAAAGTTTCCGTCACTATACGTCTTTAATACAGTCTGGTGGTGCGTTGATTCTTCGAAAAGGACTGAAGATGCAACCCGACGTGCAAGAAGGTGTGACAATTTATGAATATAGCCGTGATGAGGGTGATTTTCATGCAGAGAACATCCGGATAGCTAATGGTGAGATCGTCTTTGATTTTGTTTCTCCATTGGAGAATATCTCTGACGTGAAACTTGGACAGCCAATACCTATCAATATTGAAAATGGCATTGCGGCAATGGCAATGGCTCAGCTTTGTGGCTGTAATGCGGAGGAGCTAAGATACGGTATGAAGACTTTCGGAGGTGTGGATCGCCGTTTTGACTTTAAGATTAATGATAGCAGGCACGTATTACTATCCGACTATGCTCATCATCCTAAGGAGATATACCAGAGTGCCAAGAGTATTCGTGAGCTTTACAAAGAACGTCACATCACAGCATTGTTCCAGCCGCATCTGTATACTCGTACGCGTGATTTCTATAAAGAGTTTGCTGATGCCTTGAGTCTTCTTGATGAGGTTATCTTGTGCGATATCTATCCGGCAAGGGAGGAGCCTATACCAGGGGTTACTTCCAAACTTATCTATGACAACCTTGCGGATGGTGTTGAAAAGAGCATGGTAAAGAAAGAGGATGTGATAGAACTTATAAAGGATCGTGATTTCGATGTGCTCATTGTCTTGGGAGCTGGAGACCTTGACAATATGGTACCGGAGATGGCAAAAATAATTAGCAAAAAAAGAGAGGAAGAAAAATAAATGAGTATCAACTTGAAAAAGACCGCAATTTTTGTACTGGATATACTCTTGGCTGTGTATTTGGTACTGGCAGTTACCTCGTTCAATAGCCCCGACGAGCTAATCACCAAATGCGTGAGGGTTGATATAGATATATCAGATGCTAATAATGCGGGATTCCTGACACCAGAGGAGATAAAGCAACAATTGCTAAAACAGAAGCTCTATCCGCTGAACAAGCAGATGGCTTTTGTCGAACCACGGCATATAGAGGATGTGCTTAAGAGTAGCCCTTTTGTAAATACAGCAGAGTGTTTCAAGACAAAGGACGGTCATGTGCGTATAAGCATAACCCAGCGTATGCCGGTAATACGCATCAAAAGCATTAATGGCAGCGATTATTATCTTGATGATAAAGGTGGTATACTTCCAAACTCTAACTATACCAGTGATCTGGTAATTGCGACTGGTAATATAAGCAAATGGTTTGCGCAAAATTATATCATGCCATTGAGCAATGCCATAATGGAGTCTAAACTGTGGAGCAACCAGATAGAACAAATAAACGTGTTACCTGACAAAGGCATAGAGCTTGTGCCGCGAGTAGGCGACCATGTGGTCTTCCTTGGATATCTGCCGGTCAATAATAATAAGGAGGTACGCCAGAAAGAAATTAAGGAGTTCCTTGACAGGAAACTCAATCGGTTGGAGAAATTCTATCGTTATGGCTTGTCAACTGTAGGATGGAACAGGTATCATTATATAAACATTGAATTCGATAATCAAATTATCTGTAAAAAGAAATAAACAAAATATTAAGCGTATGGCAGCAAAGGAATTTATCGTAGCCATTGAATTAGGCTCATCTAAAATTACAGCTATTGCCGGGAAGAAGAACCTGGATGGTAGTATCTCCGTGCTTGCCGTTGTCAAAGAAGATGCCACGCAATGTATACGCAAAGGTGTCGTTTACAACATTGACAAGACAGCACAGTGCTTGACTAACATGATCACTAAGCTTAAAACACAGCTGAAGTGTGAAATCTCTCATGTGTATGTTGGTGTGGGTGGACAGTCTATCCGCAGTATCAAGAACGTTATTGTAAAGGAACTGCCAGGAGAGACTATCATCACCACAGAGATGATCAACGAATTGATGGATGCCAACCGTAACATGTCTTACCCGGAGCAGGAAATACTCGATGCTGCCATACAGGAATATAAAGTGGATAACCAGTTCCAGTTGGATCCCGTAGGCATTAAAGCGTCAAGACTGGAAGGCAACTTCTTGAACATCTTGTGGCGTAAATCTTTCTATAGTAATCTGAACAATTGCTTCGATAAGGCGGGTATAGCTATTGCGGAGATGTATCTGGCACCTCTGGCACTTGCCGACAGTGTCCTTAATGAGGCGGAAAAACGCGGAGGATGTGTTCTCGTTGACCTTGGCAGCGACACCACTACCGTAAGTGTTTATCATAAGAATGTACTGCGCCACCTTGCTGTAATACCGCTTGGCGGAAACAATATTACTAAGGATATCGCATCTTTGCAAATGGAGGAGCGTGATGCAGAGCGTATGAAGTTGCGCTATGGTAGTGCTTATACCGATAATGGTGACATTGACAACAGCCTTAATTATCCGATTGATGACGACGGGCGTTTCATCGAGAGCCGGAAGTTTGTTGAGATCGTCGAGGCTCGTGTTGACGAGATAATAGAGAATGTGTGGTATCAGGTTCCTTCTGAGTTTGCCGACAAATTACTGGGAGGTATAATACTTACTGGCGGTGGCAGTAATATGAAGAATATAGAGCGTGCGTTCCGCCAGCATACGCATATCGGGAAAATCAGGATAGCTAAGTTTGTCACGCAAACTATTACGTCAAGCAATGCTGATATAACAGCACATAATGGCACCATGAATACTGTATTGGGATTGCTCGTCAAAGGAGATATCAACTGTGCTGGTTCTGAGATTAATCCAGACCGCGATATCTTTAGTGGCGAGAAACCTATTACTGGCACTGCTACTACGGCAGAGCTTCACAAGACTCCACGTACACCTGGTGAGGTAAGTCCTGGTATTGTGCTTACTGCTGCCGAGAAGGAAAAGGCAGAGGAGGAGCGTCGCCGTAAGGAAGAGGAGGAACGCCGTCGCCAGGAAGAGGAAGCTGAGCGTATTCGTAAGGAAGCCGAAGAGATGCGTAATAACAAGCCAATTAACAAATTTGCTCGCAGGCTTAAGAACTTCTTCGGGAAGATGATGGAGCCTGATGAGGAGTAGTATTCTTGTTCATTTTCAATTATCAATTTTCAACTTTCAATAAAATAATATTATGCCAATAGATATTTTAGATTTCGGTGAGCCCGAAAAAGAGAACAGCATCATAAAGGTAATAGGTGTTGGTGGAGGAGGCGGAAACGCCGTCAATCACATGTACCGAGAGGGTATTCATGACGTTACTTTCGTTTTGTGTAATACTGACAATCAGGCTCTTAATGATTCTCCAGTTCCAGTACATCTGCAATTAGGTAGCGAAGGACTTGGAGCTGGTAATAAGCCTGAAAAAGCTCGCCAAGCAGCAGAGGAGACAATAGACGACATTCGTAACATGCTTAATGATGGAACAAAAATGGCGTTTATAACTGCCGGCATGGGGGGTGGAACAGGTACCGGTGCCGCTCCGGTAATTGCCCGCGCAAGTAAGGAACTTGGTATTCTTACAGTGGGAATTGTAACAATCCCTTTCCGTTTTGAGGGTGAGCGTAAGATTGACCAGGCTCTTGACGGTGTTGAGGAGATGTCTAAACATGTCGATGCATTATTGGTGATCAACAATGAGCGTCTGCGTGAAATCTATCCAGAACTGACGGTACTCGATGCTTTTGGAAGAGCTGATGACACATTGAGCGTCGCGGCTAAGTCTATTGCTGAGATTATCACCGTACATGGACTTATTAATCTTGACTTCAATGATGTCAAGACCGTGCTTAAGGATGGCGGAGTTGCAATTATGTCTACTGGTTATGGTGAAGGCGAGGGACGTGTGAAGCAGGCTATCGAAGATGCGTTGAATTCACCTCTGCTTAATGACAATGACATTTATAACTCAAAGAAGATTCTTCTTTCTATCGCTTTTGCTAATGAGAAAGGCGAGAACCAGACTCTTACTATGGACGAGATGAATGATGTAAATGACTTTATGGATCGTTTCGGTAGTGAGTTTGAACTGAAATGGGGTCTTGCCGTTGATCCGGAGTTGGGAAAGAAGGTCAAGGTTACCATTCTGGCTACAGGATTTGGCATTGAGGATGTCGATGGAATGAACAATCACCTCAATCGTCATAACGAGGAAGAGATGAAACGTATTGCTGAGGAAGAGGAGAAGGCTGCTGAACGCCAGGATCGGCGTAACCGCTATTATGGTAAGGATAGTACCAATACACAATATAAGCGGCGTCCGCATGTCTATAGATTCCGTCCGGAAGATCTTGATAATGAGGATCTGATTCTCGCTGTAGAGAATACGCCAACTTATAAACGTACAAAGCAAATGCTGAAAGATTTGCAAGGTATGGCTTCCGGCAATGGCAGTACCGCCGATGAAGCGCCAAAGGAACCTGTGCAGGGAATTATCTCTTTTACTTAATTAATAAAGTAAAGAATGAAGAGCCAACGGTCAGTGACCGTTGGCTCTTCATCATTTATTAAAAGACTCTTAATGTCATTTCATGCTGTGATGATGGTGCCCTCATCGGTGCCGATGGCAGTGGCTTTGGTGATAACAACACGCATTACGCCTGCATCGACGGCAGCCAAGGCATTTTCTATTTTAGGAATCATACCCCCGGCAATGATTCCTTGCGCCTTGTATTGACTGAACAGCTCGTTTGTTACGACAGGTATCACGCTGTCATCATCGTCAGGGTTCAGTAGCACACCTTTTTTCTCAAAGCAATAGACCAGTGTAACGTCATAATATGGGGCAAGGCTTTTGGCAGTCTCGGCAGCGATAGTGTCTGCATTGGTATTTAGGATATTACCATTCCCGTCATGAGTCAGCGGTGCCATGACTGGCGTGATACCCTGCTGTATGAGCATTGCGAGAGTCTGTCCGTCGGTATGTTCCACATCACCGACAAAACCGAAGTCAACGCCGTCTTTGATGGGGCGCTTATGAGAACGTATAACATTAATGTCGGCACCGGTAAGACCGAGTGCATTGACTCCTTCTGCCTGTAGACGAGCCACTAAGTTCTTATTGACTAAACCGCCATAAACCATTGTCACTACTTCCAGCATTGCAGCGTCAGTGATACGTCTTCCACCCACCATCTTACTCTCTATGCCAAGTGCTGTAGCAACTTTTGTGGCGCGTCGCCCGCCACCATGTACGAGAACCTTTTTCCCCGGTATCCCGGTAAAGTCTTTCAACAGTTGCGCAAGCTGCTGTTCGTCTTCAACGACGGCACCTCCTACCTTTACTATGGTTAGTTTCTCTTTGTCCATGCTTTCTGGGTTTCTATATGTTGAGTTATTCAAGATATGTATATCCGTAAAGTCCAGAACGGTAGTTGCTTAGGAACTCTTTGCCCTCCTCCAGTGATATCTTTCCAAGTTTGACACTCTTTGTTACCCAAATCTCCAATTGTCTTACCAGACGCTTAGGGTTGAACTGTACATACTCCAACACATCCTCAACGGTCTCACCATCAATAATCTGATCGATATGATATTTGCCGTCTTTCACAGAGATGTGTACAGCGTTGGTGTCACCAAAGAGATTGTGCATGTCGCCGAGAATCTCCTGATATGCCCCTACGAGAAACACACCGAGATAATATTTCTCATTCTTGCGCAGGGCATGGACTGGAAGTGAATGAGAGTTATGGCGGTTAGTAACGAAGTTGGCAATCTTACCATCAGAGTCGCATGTGATGTCTTGTATGGTGGCATTACGCCCGGGACGTTCGTCAAGCCTTTGTATTGGCATAATGGGGAAGAGCTGGTCAATAGCCCATGAGTCGCTTAGCGACTGGAAAAGCGAGAAGTTGCAGAAGTACTTGTCTGCCAGTAGCTTGTCAATATTGACAAGCTCTTCTGGAATATGCTTCAATCCTTTGGTAAGGATATTGATCTCATGGCACACACTCCAGTACATCGCCTCTATTTCTGCTCTCGTCTTGAGGTCAACGATGCCGTGGCTGAAGAGGTCGAGCACTTCCTCGCGTATCTGTTCTGCGTCATGCCAGTCTTCCAATACGTTGCGGGGGGATAGGTTGTCCCATATCTCATACAGGTCTTTCACCAGTTGATGTGAGCTTTCGTCTGGCTCAAACTCCTCTGGCATCTCAGGTAGTGAGGCTGTCTCTAATACGTCAATGACCAAGACGGAGTGGTGGGCGGCGAGTGAGCGTCCACTTTCTGTAATGATGTTGGGGTGTGGAAGGTCGTTTCTGTTGGCTGCGTCAACAAAAGTATATATACAGTCGTTGACATACTCCTGTATGGAGTAGTTGACGGAACTCTCACTCGATGGAGAACGCGTACCGTCATAGTCAACGCCCAAGCCTCCACCACAATCGACGAAGTCAACGTTATATCCCATCTTGTGCAACTGTATGTAGAACTGTGATGCTTCTCTAAGAGCCGTCTGTATGCGTCGTATCTTAGTAATCTGGCTTCCAATGTGGAAGTGTATGAGTCGTAGACAGTCGTGTAAGCCCTTCCTGTCGAGTATGTCGAGAGCCTCTAAGAGTTCCGCACTGGTAAGACCGAACTTTGAGGCGTCTCCACCGCTTTCTTCCCATTTGCCGGAACCTGACGATGCCAGTTTGATTCGAATTCCGATGTTTGGTCTGACACTGAGCTTCTTTGCTACCTTGGCAATAATCTCCAGTTCGTTCATCTTCTCAACAACGATGAACACCTGCTTTCCCATCTTCTGTGCCAGCAATGCCAGTTCGATGTAGCTCTGGTCCTTGTAGCCGTTACAGATGATGATGGAGTCGCTCTGACATTGCATTGCGATGACGGCATGCAGCTCTGGTTTGGAGCCTGCCTCCAATCCAAGGTTGAACTTCTTGCCGTGTGAGATAATCTCTTCAACCACAGGCTGCATCTGGTTTACCTTAATTGGATAGACGACATAGTTCTCGCCTTTGTAGTTGTATTCCTCACTGGCTTTCTTAAAGCAGCTCCATGTCTTCTCGATGCGGTTGTCAAGAATGTCGGGGAAACGTAGCAGAACGGGTGATGCCACGTCGCGGAGCGACAGCTCGTCCATTACTTCCTTAAGGTCTATCTGTGTCTTATCCTTGCAAGGGGAGACGTATACGTTTCCTTGCTCATTGATGCCGAAATAAGAGGTACCCCATCCGTTGATGTTGTACAATTCCTTGGCATCTTCAATGGTCCATTTCTTCATGTTCTTGTCAATATAGTTCTGCAAAGGGGTACTATTAAGCTATCGGAGAATAAATACTTTATGAGTATAGTTGTGTGATGGCTTTCTTCTCAAACCTGTAGTAGTTCTCTGATGTCTTTAACGCTGTTGTTGATTTTGTCAAAGTCGTCTAAGAGAGAGACATCTATGATATGTTTTGCCTTAGAGTAGAATGGCTCGCGGCATTTCAGTTGCTCATGGATAAATGCCAGGATCTCGTCAGGGGTCTTGTTTAGCAATAAAGGTCGCACACCCTTTCCCATCTGTAAGTGGTGGAACAGAACATCGGGTGTCGCCTTTATATACACGGTGTCGCCTTGTGCGTTAAGATAGTCCATGTTATCGAAGAAACAAGGGGTTCCTCCACCGCAGCTTATCACTACATTCTCGAACTCTGCCACTTCATGCAGCATGTTGTGCTCTATGATACGGAACCCTTCTTCTCCACGCTCGTCAAAGAGTTGCTTCACGGTCTTGCGCATCCTGCTTTCTATATACCAGTCAAGGTCATAGAAAGTGACACCCAGTTCTTTTGCGAGAGCTTTTCCGATAGTTGTCTTTCCAGCTCCCATGTATCCGATGAAGATAACTCTTATCATTTTTTATTTATTTCTTTTTACGTCCAGACTTGTTCTCCGTAGTGGCATTGACGATATCCATACATTCGTTATATGTCAGTTCTGCCGCGCGCTCATGCAGATTCTTCGGTAGCCGGTAGTTCTTTCCATCATAGTTGATATATGGACCATACTTTCCGTTCATTACCTCGAGCTTTGAGTCTTCAGAAAAACCTTTGAGGTGGCGTTTCTGTTCCAACTCACGCTTCTCATTAATAATCTTTATGGCGGTGTCAAGACTTACTGTCATCGGGTCTTCCTCTTTTGGTAAGGAGACATATTTTTTCTGATAAAGGATATAAGGTCCAAAGCGTCCCGCTCCGATAACGACGGGACTTCCTTCGAACTCACCGAGGGTCCGTGGCAGCTTGAAGAGTTCCATAGCCTCTTCAAGTGTTATTGATTCCATACTCTTGTCGGCTGGTAATTGTGAGAAACGAGGTTTCTCAGAGTCGTCTGCAGTGCCAATCTGTACTACAGGACCGAAGCGTCCTATTTTTACGAACACTGGTCTGCCAGACACAGGGTCATTGCCTAATAGCCGTTCTCCTGCCTTATGCTCTGCCCGTGAGTTCATTACTTTCTCAACTTCCGGCTCGAAAGCCTTATAGAAGTTCTTCATCTCCTGAGTCCACTTCTCCTTTCCCTCAGCAATCTTGTCAAATTCCTGCTCTACATTTGCAGTGAAATTGTAGTCCATAATCTGTGGGAAGTTTTGCATTAGGAAATCATTAACCACGATACCGATATCGGTTGGGATGAGTTTGCCTTTGTCGGCACCAACCATTTCTTTCTTGTGACGTGATGATATCTTTTTTCCTTTTAGGGAGTCAATGGCATACAGGCGCTCTTCGCCTTTCTTGTCTCCTTTCTGAACATACTCGCGTTGTTGGATGGTAGAGATGGTTGGTGCATACGTTGACGGACGTCCGATACCCAATTCCTCCAACTTATGTACCAATGAGGCTTCAGTATAGCGCAAGGGACCTTGGATGAATCGCTCTGTAGAGGTTATCTCGCGGCATTCTAATTTGCTGCCTTTTCTCATGGCTGGGAGAGAATGTCCGGACTCGTTGTCACCGTTCTTGATCTCCGAATCGTCATGGCTCTCATCATATACCTTAAGGAAACCATCAAAGATAACTACTTCTCCGTTGGCTACAAACTGCTCGCCTGTTGTGCCGGCATTAATAGTGACAGAGGTCTTCTCAATCTGAGCATCTGACATCTGGGATGCGGCAGTGCGTTTCCAGATCAAGTCATAGAGGCGTTTCTCCTGCATGTTTCCCTCTATTTTCGTATCACTCATGTATGTAGGACGAATGGCTTCATGTGCCTCCTGGGCTCCCTTGGAGTGGGTCTGGAATTGTCTTACCTTGCTGTATTCTTTGCCATATAGTTTTGTGATTTCTTTCTGGCAAGCATTGATGCAAAGGGCAGAGAGGTTTACACTGTCAGTACGCATGTAAGTGATGCGTCCGTTTTCATATAGACGTTGTGCGACCATCATCGTTTGCGCAACGGTGAAACCGAGTTTGCGGGCAGCTTCCTGTTGCAGGGTAGACGTCGTGAAAGGCGGAGCAGGCATGCGCTTAAGAGGTTTCTTCACTATGTCATTGACCTCAAATGACATTTCCTTACACTTCTCTAAGAAAGCCAGTGCCTCTTCATGAGTCTTAAAACGGGTAGACAGCTCTGCCTTGAACTCTGCGTCAGAGCCGTCTTTCTGTTTAAGGGTAAAGAATCCGTTGATGCGATAATAAGGCTCGCTGGAGAATGACTGTATCTCACGCTCGCGTTCAACAATGAGCCTGACAGCAACACTTTGTACGCGTCCTGCCGACAGTGACGGTTTTACCTTACGCCATAATACCGGTGACAGCTTGAAACCTACCAGACGGTCGAGGATGCGGCGGGCTTGCTGGGCATTGACAAGGTTCATGTCGATTCTGCGAGGATGCTTGATAGCCTCTAAGATAGCAGGTTTGGTAATCTCGTGGAATACTATTCGGTTGGTATTCGTCTCGTCCAGTCCAAGAACCTCACACAGATGCCATGAAATGGCTTCTCCCTCACGGTCTTCATCGGAAGCCAGCCATATCTTCTTTGCTGCTATGGCATTCTTCTTTAAGTCGTTAACTAGATTTTTCTTCTCATCGGGAATCTCATAGTCAGGCATCAAGGATTCCAAGTCTATGCTGATTTCTTTTTTCTTCAGGTCACGGATATGTCCATAAGAAGACATTACTTTGAAATCTTTTCCTAAAAACTTCTCAATAGTTTTTGCCTTTGCCGGGCTCTCTACAATCACTAAATTCTCTTGCATCATTACTTTTGCATTTTAATTCAAGGGCGCAAAAGTAAATCAAATCTTTTGTTATTACCTTATTATATAGGCAAATTTAATTTTTTTTAATAATATAATGTGCTTTTACAATGATATGATACTTATTTGAAATGTTTTTGAAGGTCTTCCCCCAACTGATGGAAGGCCTATGAATATTGTCTAAACATTCCTCTGCCACAGATGACGAAACATAACGACACCTTTCCTTACTGAATCCAAGCCAAACTCATCTGGGTTTAACTGATGTATTGGTATCCACATGGCGTCTTCGGCGTCATCCATGGCTTTTACATTGTTTGTGTCAGCGACTTCACAAAGAAAAAACATATCCAGGGTATGGATGTCCATCCCACTGTAACGGTATAGGTTTGGAATGCTGAAAAGGTATTTTGCATGCCGCACCTTTAAGGATGTTTCTTCTAAGACCTCACGTATAACGCCTTCCTCGCCACTTTCCGCCATGTCTGTAAAACCGCCAGGGAGGTCAAGAGTACCTTTGGCTGGCTCTTTCTTACGGCGGACCACCAACAGCTCTTCCTTAGAGTTCACGATAAATGCCACATTTGCCGCACTGGGATTTGCGTAATATGTGAACCCGCAATCATTGCAGTGCTTGCTTTTAAAATTGTTTATAATCCAATTCTTACTGCCACAAACTGGACAGAACATGAATTTATCTAAGGGATGCGACATGTCGAGATTCCTTTTACCAGTTGTCTGTTCTAAATGGGAATAACGGTAAACCGGCTGCGTTCTTGAGGTTGCCTACCTGGAAATTCTTAAAGCAATACCGTAAAGCGACAGGCTTTTTTACATCGTGTGATACAATACGTATGGTCTCATCCCAGTAGCCACCGCCCGGTTGCCAGAAATGGTCTGCCTTTGCAGGATAAAAGACTCGGTCTTCGCCTGCCACCTCAAATCCCTGAATATCCTGAAAGCGGCTGATAGCGCCAAGGTCGTTATTCAAATGAATGTGAATGGTGTCGCCAATGATCTTCATGTCTTTATATGACGGACTCATGCATCCTACCGATGGCATGTTGTACGTCTTGTTCAAGGCAAGGAACGCTAACCGCTGACCTACCTTCTTCTTCTGGGCAGGGTGAATCTGCAGGGGCTCGTATGGATAAACTAAGTCATTAGTGCAAACCAGCCCGCTGTTAGGAATAATCTCCGCTGCTTTATATTGTTGTTCGCGCAGGCGTGCGCCACTGACCCCATTGACATTGTCGTTGTCGTATGCGTAAGGTGCAATCTCGACAAAATAGAAAGGAATCTCTCCAAGACCAAACTGACTGCGCCATTGTTCAACCAGTATTTTCATCCGCTCACTATATTGGTCTCCCGGATCACCAACATTGGAACAGCCTTGATAGTAAAGAATGCCTTTTACAGTGAAATTGAGAATGGGATTGAATGTGCCATTGCCCCAAAGCAAGGCGCGGTGATAGTCCCATTCGGGTTTGAACTTTACGATTCCCATAGAGTCTGTAGGCTCGTCGGTATATTTCTCAAGGTTCTCTTTTGTGAGCCAGCTTTCCACACGTGTCCCGCCTTTGTTTGCCATAATAAGCCCTACAGGAATGTCCAGTGTGCGATTAATGACTTGTGCGAAAAAGTAGCCTGTTGCCGAAGCGTCACTAACGGTCTCTATTCCTATTTCCTTCCATTCGCAGTTTGCGTCTTCCTGTGGTGTCACCCTCATCACACTTGGAATCTTCACGTAATGTATACCATGGTATTGGCGGGCATTGATAACTTCTTCATTATATCCTTCCACAGGACAGTTGCCGAAGCCTTTTACAGGCATCTCCATATTGCTCTGTCCGGCACAAACCCATACTTCACCTGATAAGACATTATTGATTGTCAAGGGCTCACCGTCGTCAAAGGTAATGCTCAGCGGGGTGTAGCTGGCAGCCGGTGTTTTAACCTTAACCATCCACTTGCCGTTCTTGTCTGCCTTTGAAGTGTAAATGTCGTCAGACCATGATACACTTACTTTTACAGTCTTTCCTTTCTCTGCCCATCCCCACAGGCGTGCCTCTGTCTGTTGTTGTAATATCATCTGGTCACCGATGATATGGGGTAGCCTTACTTTTGCCTGAGCTGTGGCAATAGTTGTTAACACCATTGCCGAAATCATTAAAAATCGTTTATACATGGTTAGCTTTGTTTGTTTCCGACTGCAATATTACAAAAAATTGTTTATCTTTGCAACAATATAACCAAAAACATTGTCATGAAATTAAGAAAATTCATCATTTTTACTGCTTTTGCCATCTTCTCAACATCGGTTGTGGCGCAAAAAGTCTTTGATTCAAATCTTTACCAAGGTAAAGCCCCACATAACAACGGAGACCCTACAGACACAGCCAAGGTGCGTGTCTTTCTTCCTGACTCAAAGGAGGCTACAGGCAGGGCTGTCGTAATTTGTCCTGGTGGAGGTTATGACCACTTGGCGATGGACAAAGAAGGCTATGCCTGGGGTGAGTTCTTCCAGAATATGGGTATTGCTGCCGTTGTGTTGAAATATCGTATGCCTCACGGTGATCCGGACGTTCCTGTTACGGATGCTCAGAATGCTATAAAGATGGTACGGCGTAACGCACAAGGCTGGCATGTCAACCTCAATGACATAGGTATTATGGGATTCTCTGCGGGAGGACATCTCGCCTCTACGATAGCAACTCAGGCAAAGGGTGACTCAAAGCCTGATTTCCAGATTCTCTTCTATCCTGTCATTACAATGATGGAGGGATATACCCATGAGGGCTCAAGAAAGAACTTCCTCGGCAAGCATGTGTCAAAACGCCAAGAGAAGAAATACAGTAGCGACCTTAATGTCACACGTAATACACCACGGGCTTTTATCGCTCTTAGCGATGACGACCGTTCTGTTCCTCCTGCAAATGGCGTAAACTATTATGTGGAGTTATATCGTAATGATGTGCCAGCCAGTCTGTTTGTGTATCCTACAGGAGGACATGGCTGGGGTGCCAGGATGGGATTCAGACATCATTTGGAAATGCAACTTAATTTGCAGTCTTGGCTTAAGAGCTTCTAATAGTATTTCATAATAAAGGGTGTCATGCGGAAACTATTCTTCTTTGTATGGGTGTTTGCGTCGTTAGCCGTTGAGTGCATCGCACAGCAGGCTCCCATGAAATTGTGGTATGATAAACCTGCCGCTTTCTTTGAGGAGTCATTACCTGTCGGTAATGGGAAATTAGGTGCGCTTGTATACGGAAATCCGGCAGATGAGACAATATATTTGAATGACATTACTTTCTGGACAGGACAACCGGTGGATTCCTTGGAAGGAAAAGGCGCTGCCGCATGGATTCCTGAAATACGTAAAGCCTTGTTTGAGGAAGACTATGCCAAAGCCGACTCGTTGCAGCTGCATGTGCAGGGACATAACTCACAGTTCTATCAGCCTTTGGCTACTTTGCGTATAATGGGTCTTGATGGGAATGAGGGGTACAACGACTATTATCGTGAGCTTGACTTGGATAGCTCTCTGGTGAAAATACATTATACAAAGAATAATGTACGCTACCATTGGGAATGTTTTGCGTCAAATCCTGACAAGGTTATCGCATTACGGTTGAAATCTGACCAAAAAGGGAAGCTTAATTGCAAGCTGCTTCTAACATCACAAGTGCCGCATGAGGTCAAAGCTGCTCACGGGCATTTTACTCTTTCCGGACATGCTGTCGGTGATCCAGGACAGAGTATTCACTTCAGTTCTATCCTAAGGGTGGATCACTATGACGGGAGCCTGAAGGTGCAAGACAGCGTTTTAGTAATTAGTAACGCCACAACGGCAACATTGTATTTTGTCAATGAGACCAGTTTCAACGGGGCATCAAAACATCCTGTAAAAGAGGGGGCGAATTATCTAAGCAAGGTGGCGGATGACAACTGGCATCTGTTGAGCTATTCCTACGAACAGCTACGGGAACGTCATGTCAATGACTATAAAAAGTATTTTGATCGTGTGAAGCTGAATCTTTGCGGGGCAGTGGCTGATACCGTGCAAACCATCGAGCAACAGCTTAAGAATTACCGTAACAGACCATTTGACGCTAATATGTCTGCCAATCCTTATCTGGAGACTCTTTATTTCCAATTTGGGCGATACCTGCTTATAAGCTGTTCAAGGACACCAGGGGTGCCGGCTAATCTGCAAGGACTGTGGACACCACACTTGTGGTCGCCATGGAGAGGCAATTACACTATGAACATTAATCTGGAGGAAAACTACTGGCTGGCAGAGACGGCAAATCTCAGTGAGATGGCAGAGCCTCTGAATGTCTTTGTTGAGTCATTGGCGGATAACGGCAGACATACTGCCAAACATTTCTATGGTATTGATGATGGCTGGTGTGCCAGTCATAACTCTGATATATGGGCAATGACCAACCCTGTAGGCGAGAATCAAGAAAGCCCCATGTGGGCAAACTGGAACATGGGTGGGGCATGGCTTGTCAATACTCTGTGGGAACACTACCAGTTTACTCAAGATAAGGACTATTTGCGGTCTACAGCATATCCGTTGATGGCTGGCGCGGCGGCTTTCTGTCGTGACTGGCTGATAGAGAATCCAAAGGCTTCAGGTGAAATGATAACAGCACCCAGCACGTCTCCGGAAAATGAATATGTCACAGACAAGGGCTATCGTGGCATGACCTGCTATGGTGGTACAGCTGACCTTGCTATTATCCGTGAGCTGGGTAATAATGTAGCTACAGCTTATACTGTCTTACAAAAAGGAAAGGCAAAGAGAGACTTGCCTGTCGCTGAGGTTAATATCCCTGTGGGAAAGCTTCACCCGTATACCATAGGACATCTTGGCGACCTTAATGAATGGTATTATGACTGGGAAGACAAGGATATGAGGCACAGACACCAGTCTCATCTCATAGGACTTTATCCGGGAAACCATATCTCTTTGGAGACAACACCTGACATTGCAAAGGCATGCCAGCGAACGCTTGAGCTGAAAGGGGATGAGACGACTGGCTGGAGTACTGGGTGGCGTATTAATTTATGGGCGAGATTGCGGAATGGTGAGAAAGCTTATCAGATATATAATAAATTGCTTACGTTTGTCTCACCTGAGAATTACCAGGGAGCTGACAAATATCATGGTGGCGGAACCTATGCCAACCTGTTCGACGCACATCCGCCTTTCCAGATTGATGGGAATTTTGGAGGAGCTGCGGGCGTATGTGAGATGCTATTGCAAAGCACTTGTGATTATTCGGGAAAGGATTTGTTGACAGACCTCTTTATATTACCGGCTCTTCCGAAGGCATGGAGCTGGGGAGCCGTCAAGGGACTTCGTACACGTGGAGGAAATACGGTTGATATAATATGGAAAGACGGCAAGGCTGTCTTCGTTGATATATTATGTAAGGCTGACGGTATCATCAGGCTCCATGTTAATGGGGACGTAAAAATCGTCAAGGCAAAGAAAGATAAAATTATTCATGTGACAAATGATTAACGACAAAAGTGAAAAGGAGAAGATATCAGTAACTGATATCACGGTATCTCAGGTGAAAGCACTGTTCCCAAGCGGGAGTTATATCGATGATGACATTTTTCTGTTTGACAACTTCAAGGATGTGCCTTTTCCAATAGAGCCATGTAGGGCTCAATGTTTATTCCTTGCCCTCTGTACATCAGGGAAGGCAAGCTATACTGTCGATACTAATGAGCATACTGTTGTCTCTGGTGATGTGATCATCATTAGCGAGGGACAGGTCGTCGGTGACTATTTACTGAGTCGTGACTGTGATGGTATTGCGATAATTCTTTCATATCCTTTCTTTCGTGATATTATCAGTGGCGTGCATGAGTTGTTTCAGCTTTTCCTGTTCTCACGAACTCATCCTGTTTTCAGACTTAATAGCGATGAAATGGCGTTTATTCAAGAGTATTTCCATATTATTAAGAGGAAAGTTGATGATGACGGTCATCGTTTCCGTAAGGAACTGGTTTGCTCCATTATGAAATCGCTAATCTATGATGTCAGCAACATTATTTATCGGATACAGCAAGGCGGTGATATTAAGAAAACACGTGCGGAGAGTATCTTTACGGAATTTATAAAGCTTGTTGAGGCAAACTTCCGTGAGGAGAGAAGGGTGGGGTGGTATGCCGACAAACTGTGTCTCACTCCTAAATATCTTTCCGAGTCGGTGAAAAATGTAAGCAAACGTCGTCCCAATGAGTGGATAGACCATTATGTTACAATGGAGATCCGGGTGTTGCTAAAGAAGTCTACAATGAGTATTAAGGAGATTGCCCAGCAGATGCACTTTGCCAACCAGAGCTTTCTTGGCAAATATTTTAAGGATCATGTGGGTGTATCGCCAAAAGAATATAGAAGGTCTTAGTAAAGCGACAATACAATTATGAAATTAGAAAAAGAAAAGGCAATGTTTCTCTTGTTCCGGAAAATCGGAGTAATCTCAATCTTTGTTTTTACTTTGGTTGGCTGTAATGGCAATAAAAGTGGGCAAACAGTCATGGATGGTGCAAACAAAGAGAAAGGCAAAATAAATGCGACAACAGACATCCGGCAACTTACCGTTACAATCGATGAGAGCGCGCTTGCCTACGAGGATTTAAAAATACATTTGTCAAACAATGTTGACTACTCCTATGAGAAAGCACCGTTCGGAACTGTTAGAGTGTCTATTGAGGATTTGCCTGTAAGTGTCGCTGAGCTCCGGAATCTGAAGTTGCCTGATGGCATGACTGACATCCATCAGAGTCCATATCTCTGTCCTCTACTCTTGGTGGCTGCTATTAATGTGATGGGCACAGACAAAAACGAGGCTAAGGCTATGATTAATTATATAGCCAAAGGTGTTGACTCTGAGAACAGAGACGGGAAACAGTATCACTTCCCTAACTCTAAGGGTGCGGCAGATTACTATGCCTCGGACTGGAGCCAGCTGAATCAGTACAAAACCTTCGACAAGGTACGCTCTTATCTTGATGGGGCTACTTATGGCAATAGCTTCTGGCCTGCCAATAAGCCTTATACTATGACAATGGAGATTAATAATTATAGCTATACCTCAGACTGGGATTATGTCCAGTTGTGGATTACCTCTACACAGCTTAGCTCTAAGAAAGGAATTGGTATCTGGAAGGTTGACAACGACATGGATGGAAAGTTTGAATACTACTTCCCGTCTTCTTTCCTGCAATTGGCTCATTCTCTGGCTTCATACTAAAAGGGGGATGGAAATAGCGTAAACATTACATTTATATGAAACAACAAAGATATGCTGTCATCGTGCTTTTTGCAATGATTATAGCTTCGAGCCTGACAAGTCTTGGTAGTTATAGCTCAACAAGTAGGATGGTAAATGAAGATATGGACAGGGCACTTGCACTGACTTTGGAGGAACAACAAAGTGATGTTATTAGTCAGGACACTATTCGTAGGTTCAACAGCCACTTACATATAGCAGAACTACGAGGAAAGGCTACTTTGGCAGTTGACACCCGTGGACAGAAGTTCAAAGTGTATGCATATTGCGTTGAGGCTACCATCTTTAGCTTATCAGACCAAAGACCGGCAACTATCCTATGGGTATTGACTGGATTCTGGACAATGCTGATGTGGTATCGTCGCCATTCCACAATTCCTTTACCTTGTGGGAATGCTTTTGGTGGACTGACATATTCTGTGGAGGATAGCCGTTTCTATGCTGCTGATGGCTGTCAGGTACAGCTTACTCCCATGCAGCATCAGTTAATGGAGATGTTTTTCCTTTCGCCATCCCATTCTCTGACGAAAAAAGAGATATGTAATGCTCTCTGGCCTAAGAAACCAGATGCCAGCGAGACGCTCTACACCTTGATACGCAGGCTAAAACCAGTCATTGAGCAACATTCAGACCTTAAAATCGTTTCAGACCGTAGTAAGGCGTATCGACTGAAAGTCAAATCTGCGGTTGAGTGAGAAAAGAGTCAAGCGTGCTTGAACTCTTCCGAGCGTGAGCAGACTCGACTGAAAGTCAAATAGATAGCTCGCTGCATTATGTCTGACAATGAAATGTCAGACAAATGTCAGATAGTTTTCTCGATAATAAAAGCATCTCTTTGTACCTTCGCGGCAAAAATGCAAGATATGAAGAGATTTTTGTTTTGCTTGTTGGCTGCTTGCACATTAACAGCAGCAGCTCAAGACACAGAAAAGACAGTCGCTCTTGACGAGGTGACAGTAAATGGTGCACGTACTATACAAAAGGTGGATGGGCTATGGATCTATCCCACAAAACGGCAGATAGAGAATTCTGCCAACGGCTACTCGCTATTGGCAAAACTCACTCTCCCTCACATCCGTGTGGACGAGTCGATGAACAGCATCACGGCATTGACAAATCTTGGAGCAGTTCAAGTGCGTATCAACGACATCATTGCTTCACGAGAGAATCTGCAGACACTCGACATGCAAGGTGTTGACCATATTGAGTTTATTGATAATCCTGGTGTGCGATATGGCGAGGGTATCGCGTACGTTATTAATATCAAGATGAAGAAACCTGTGAGTGGATATGTCATAGGAACCCAACTGACCAATACACTAACAACCACGAATGGCAATGAGTCTCTCTTCGGCAAGATCAATTACGGGCGGAGTGAGTTTGCACTTAGCTATGACCTTGACTATTATAACTTCAAAGGCGCGGAATACGATGAACTGGCTGCCTATGAACTGGAATCTGGTGACATCACAACTATTCATCGATATAGTCTGAACAAACAGAGTAAGAATATCAGCCACAATGCCCAGATAACCTATAGTCTGAGCGACTCGAACTATGTATTTCAGACCAAGCTCTCTGGTAGTGGCGATTTACAACCGCAGCGTAGAAACTCGCAAATGGCAATCAATGCCGCTCTTTATGACGAGCATTCGTCATCCCGTAATAGCTCGCCCTCGATAGACCTCTATTACCATCAGGATTTCCACCGTCATCAGTCATTGACCGCGAATGTAGTTGGAACGTATATCAAAACAGCAGGGGATGCAGAGAATAATGAAGGTGCAGACTATCGTTATGACATCAAAGGACGGACATACTCCCTTTGGAGCGAGGTCATTTATGAAAACCAATTGAAACCTTTTACCGTTTCCGCAGGTGCACAGTACGGCCAGCGATATAGCCATAATGTCTATCAGGGCGATGTCTATGCGATAAATGATATGCACACCTCCAACCTTTATCTGTTCTCACAGCTGAAAGGTCATCTTGGCAAACTCTCGTTTATGGGAGGTCTTGGTACCAGCAGACGGTATTATCGACAGGGCGATGCGACACAAGACCTATGGTTCTTCCGTCCCAAGTTCACCGTCAACTATCCCTTGACAAACAAACTAAAGGTGAAGTATGACTTCGAAATATCACAGCACACATCCCAGATAGCCCTCGTCAGCAACGTCAGCATCAAGCAGAATGCAATGGAGACCATTCTTGGGAATCCTGATATTCATCCTAACCGAGTCATCTCCCACCAACTGAAACTCTCTTTTTCCACGCCTAGATTTACCTCTGAGTTGCAAGGCTATTATCGCCTGAATCCACATTGCAATATGGAGAAGTATATCCGTAAAGATGGCCATTTCTATCTGACGCAGACCAACGGACGGAGCAGCGAGAACCATCAAGTTTACTTGAATGGCCGAGTCGTGACAGACGAAGGCAAAACCAATGCGGATAACGAGTGTAACTTCTTCTATATAGACACCTATAACCAGTGGGACATTATCCCAGAGAAACTGACTGCTACCGTCTATGGCGGCATCTATCGCTTCTTTAATTTTGGAGAGGATTATACGCACACCTATACATCTTTTAATGGTGGCTGTTCGTTACAGACCTATTTGGGGCATTGGACACTGGGCGCATACGCTGATAATGGCTGGAACTTTATGGAGGGAGAACACCGGGGACATCAAGCACCAGCATGGTACATCACTTGTAACTATCGTGTGAGCGATGCTTTCTCCATTTCTCTCTATGCCCAACATCCTTTCAGCCAACATCCTTTGACAAACAAGACTGAGGTTATAAGCCGCTATGTTCAGAAAGAAATCTCTCAGCACTATCGCGACTATGGTAATATGTTGACTCTCAAACTGTCCTACCGCTTTTGTCACGGGCGCAAGTATCGTGATATCCAGCGCTCCATGAATCATAGCGATAAAGAAACTGGCATTCTGTCGAAATAATCTGAACGTATGTGTGAGGCTGCCGGGAATTCGCTCATTGGGATTTGCAAATCCAACCGAACGATGACCTCTCATCTCTAACCTTTTAGATCTGGGTTCTTAGAGGAAAGGTATTCTACGGTACAGGACAACTCTTCGTACCAATCCTCTCCGAAGCGTCTGATGAGAGGTTCCTTAAGGAACTTCCATAGAGGCAATTTAAGATTGTTGCCAAGTGTCCGTGCGTCTTTGCACACTTCCCATCGGTTATAGTTGAGCGCAGTCAGACCATTACCGAGCTTTTTCTCCCTGATGGGGTAGAGAGCACAGGATATTGGTTTGATAAAAGAAGAGCGTTTTTGACGGAAAGCCCGTTCCAGGGAGCAGAGACATTTCCCTTCGTGATAGCAAGTGAAGACACAGTCTTTACCATTGACGATACTCGTGACGAGATCACCGTCACGGTCGGTATATGCCACACCTTGTTTGTCAATCTCTGCCTGTGCGGATGCCGACAAATCGTTCCAGACCACGTCAAGCGCATCTTCTATCTCTGCGATCTCCTCTATGGTGACGGGTGCTCCCGCATCCCCTTCCACACAGCAGATGCCTTTGCACTTCTCATAGTCACAACAGAAGCATTCTGTCAGGATGTCAGGTGACAAGAGCACGTCGCCAACCTGAATAATCGGAAGTATCTTTTCTGTCATTCTCAATCTTGGATTTAAAGCTGAAGGCTATTTACCATATTATAGGAGATTGTCCTGTCTGCTCCAGATAAGCATTGCAACGGGAAAAATGATGGTTGCCAAACCATCCACCGCGGTTTGCCGACAATGGTGACGGATGCACAGACTCCAACACAAGGTGCCTGGACTTGTCTATCATATAACTCTTGCTGCGCGCGTAGCCACCCCAAAGCATGAACACCAGATGGTCGCGGTGAGTTGCCAGTTGGCGTATGGCGGCATCAGTAAACTCTTGCCATCCCAGTCGGGAGTGACTGTTTGCCTGATGTGCGCGGACGGTCAGGGTAGCATTCAGTAAGAGAACTCCTTGTTCTGCCCATCGCGTCAGATTGCCACTCAACGGGATTGGGGTTCCCAAGTCGTCGTGTATCTCTTTGAAGATGTTTTGCAAAGAAGGGGGGAACGGTACACCGTCGTTTACTGAAAAACTCAAGCCGTGTGCCTGTCCTGGCTCATGGTAAGGGTCCTGCCCGATAATTACAACCTTCACCTGTCCGAAAGGACACAGGTTGAAAGCGTTGAAGATGAGGTTGCCTGGAGGGTAGCACTTTGTGGTAGCGTATTCGTTCCTTACTGTCGTGGTGAGACTTTCAAAATAAGGCTTCCCGAATTCATCATTTAGCCTTTCTTTCCAGCTGTCCTCTATTTTTACGTTTATCATACAGAATGTAATTAAATCGAAAAGCAAATGCAAAATTAATAAAGTTTATAGTTTGACGTTTAGGGTTTAGAGACTCTTTAACCTTTAACCTTTAACCTTTAACCTTTATTTGGAAGAGATTTGTTTGGCGTTGTAGGAAAATTTGTGTAATATTGCAGTTGGAAAGGAAACTACCAAAGAGGTATATTTAATTTTTTTTGAAGTTCCTGTAACTTTCTTAAAGCTGAATCGTCATTAATTTAGAGAGAAGATGAAAAGTATCAGTTTCCGTAACGACGTGTTGCCACTGAAGGATGAGTTGTATAGACTCGCTCTTCGCATCACACTGAACTCAGCAGAGGCAGAGGACATCGTACAGGACACACTGATAAAGGTATGGGACAGACGCGAGAGCTGGCAGGAGATTGAATCCATAGAGGCTTTTAGCCTTACGATTTGTAAGAACCTCTCACTCGACAGGCTTAAAAAGAAAGATAATCAGCATGAGCTGTTAGAAGATAATACCTCAGACGTCCCGTTTACCACGTCAACTCCCTATGAGAAGATGATTCAGAAAGACAGGCTTGAACTGGTAAGAAAAATCATCGACTCGCTCCCCGTAAAGCAACGTAGCTGTATACAGCTGCGCGACTTTGAAGGGAAAGCATATAAAGAAATAGCTGATGTGCTTGATATTAGCGAGGAGCAAGTGAAGGTAAATATCTTCAGGGCACGTCAGACAATAAAACAGAAATATCAGCAATTAGATACCTATGGACTATAAATATATCGAACAACTGTTGGAGCGCTATTGGGAGTGCGAGACTTCTCTTGAGGAAGAGGAGATTCTTCGTGCGTTCTTTAGCCAAAAGGACGTGCCGGCACGCCTCCTTCCGTATCAGGGACTGTTCACCTATGAGCAGGAGATGAGGCGGACCAGTGTGCTTGGTGACGATTTCGACCAGAGGATTCTCGCGCTTACAGAGGGACAGGAGCCCGTAAAGGCGAAAGTCGTGACCATGCGTCAGAGGCTTGCTCCGTTGTTCAAGGCTGCTGCCATTGTCGCTATTGTGCTTACACTTGGCAACGCTATGCAGGTTCCTTTCAATGAGAATGAGGCGGCACAGCCTGCTACGGCAGAGGTTGATAAGCCTCAGGAGGGTCCTTCGGTGGCGAAGGCAGACTCGGCTAAGATTGACACGCTTAGCAAGGATGTTATCGTAAACGTCAATGTTGACGTAAACTGACAGCGGTCTTATTAATGTAGTAATTTCTATGCTTTCTCAAAATAAAATCATGTTTTAGTAAAACAATCTCGAAACTGTGAAGTTTCTATTCTCTCAAATTTTTCATAACATACTAACGTAGGAAGAACCGAGGCTCCCAAATACCTCGGTTCTTCATTTATATATATTGCGGACAAACGCTCTCAGTGCCGAAAGCTCTATCGCCTCATGCGTATTGCTAACTGGAATAGTGACGGGAGGAAGATACACATTGAGAATCCCAATCCCATGTACATCATGCGGTCGTCACCGTGGAAGAGATCAATGAGCTTTCCGTCGTTTAGCTCCGGCATGAGGTTGAACATGATGAAAGAGATGCTATTGTTTACCCAGTGCATGATGACTCCGGGGATGATGCTGTGTGTGCGGTAATACATCCATCCGAGAAGCAGTCCCATAAGAAAACCATGGATACCTTGTGCCAGGTTCATGTGGATAGCACCGAAGATGATGGCAGAGACGGTAATGGCAATCCAATGCTGACGCTGACTGAAAACATTCAGTAAAGTGCGTAGTATGGCACCCCTGAAGACTACTTCTTCCGCTAAAGGAGCCATAATCCCAATGGCAAAATATCCCCAAGGCTCTTTCATAATGCCTTCAAAAAGAGCCTCGGTATACTCTGGAATGTTTATCTGCATCTGTTCGTATATCCATTCTAAAGGAAGGACCGTTCCTATCGTGAGCAGGAAAGTCCATGTAAATACACCCCAAGGCTTTGAGGCGAGATAGTTTTTCGAAACAGGAGACCATCGTGCCATCGTAAATAGGATGATTGTCAGCAGACTGCTGATGATGTTTGTCAACACAGTAAGCTCACTGTACATTCCACTTGCCGTTCTCATCACTACTTGTGTTATGGACAAATCGTTCATCTGCCCATAAATAAATGCTCCAATGAGCTCTATGATAATCTGCAACGTAAGGAAAACCGCTAAATAGAAAGCGACATTCATGATGTTTTTTGAAGTCTTACTCATCTTCTTGTTCTTGATTATAGAGATTCTTGATTATTTCTTTGTCCTTGTCTAACTGCTCTGCAAGTTGTTCCGGGGAGTCGAACTTGTATTCATTTCGGATGCGTTGACCAAAGGTTATCTGTATTTGCTGTCCATAAATGTCTTCACGGAAATCTATGATGTGTGTTTCCAGTGTTAACTCATGTCCGTTGAATGTGGGACGCATGCCGATGTTCATCATGCCTACCTTTTCCGCAATGGTACCAGGAAGACGTACTCTCACCGCATATACGCCAGGTGCTGGGATGAGCTGCTCCTTAGGCAAAACGTTAAGGTTCGCGGTAGGGTAGCCCATGCGGCGACCTTCTTGAAACCCTTTTACTACCAGACCTGTAATTGTATACGGATGACCAAGACATTGTCGTGCTGTCTTCATATCACCTCTCTCTATATATGTGCGTACTAAAGAAGAGCAAATGGCAGTATCCTTGCCGTCAAGATTCAGGAGGAACGGCTTTGCTTGTATAACCTCTATGCCGATCTGTTTCCCATAGCTCACATAATCCTCAAACGTTTCTGGGGTGGACTGCTGTCTGTGGCTGCTGTCCATTGACGATGTCTTATCTGAGCTCTGCCGCGGACGAATCTCTGGGCTTCGTTTCCCGAAATGATTGTCGTGTCCAATGATAAGTTTGCGGATATTCAACGTCCTATAGAGAACCTCTTCCATGAACACACGGGCTGTGATGCCGGCGGTATGGCTGTTAAAAGGCAATATTGCGCAGTTTTCAACGCCGCTACCTGACAGCAAGGAGAGCTTTGTGTCTGTGGCGGTAAGTAATCGTGGCTGATAATCTGGACGGAGCACCTGTAGAGGATGGCGGTCGAATGTCACAACCATAGACTCCATTCCTGAGCGTTGTGCTTCTTCGGATAATTGACGTAACAGGTATTGGTGCCCGAGGTGAACACCGTCAAACATTCCGATTGTTGCTACTTGCGGAATGTCGGAAAACTGTTGGATTGTGTCCGACAAAGAGCCTAATATAATCTTTTTCATATCAAAAAAGCACTCTGTTTTTAAAAAAGATGGTGCAAAAATACGCAAAATGTGTAAAAAACGCAAATTTTTACCATTTACATTTTACTTTTTCCATTTTTATTTATTACCTTTGCACCCACATTCATTTAAAGAATGTTGGACTTGTAGCTCAGTTGGTCAGAGCAACAGACTCATAATCTGGAGGTCCCAGGTTCAAGCCCTGGCTGGTCCACACTGAAAATCA
>CAJOPT010000047.1 GCA_905236455.1 uncultured Prevotella sp.
CCTCAGCGAGTCGCCGATGTAGCGGAAGCCGCGGACGTAGTACTCCACGACGATGTAGGGCTTGGGCTTCACCACGATTTCGTCGAGACCGTAGTCTGCATCTTCCATTATGACACGTCCATCCGCAAGCGAGGTCACCGTGACCTGTTGCGGTTTGTATGCCACGTGGCTCAGGGTCACCTTCTTTGCACCTTTCACGTCAGCCAGCACACCGTTCAAGTCGGTCTTGCCTATAAACACGCCGTCCTCGGTCATTACACTGACGAGGTGGATGCCGTTACCATCGGTATCCACCACTTCTATTTTCTGTGCCTGTGTACTTATCGCAGTCATCATTGCGACTGCGACCATAATCATGAATTTTCTCATTGCTTGCGATGTTGGTTGGGATGAAGCTTTATGTCTGTCTTGAAATTTGAAAGGAGCACTTTGACAGCCGACTTCGGCAAGAAAACGTGATCTTCTTTCTTTTTCTTACCTCTCTTGAAGTCAAATCTCAGACGCTTGCCTCCGAGGGGCTTCTTAATGACGGTGCAAGTCGTGGAGAGTGGGTCTCCGAGTTGAAAACCGTTGGTTGTGGCACGTCCCTCGAACTCTTTGGTGGAGTCCAGATCCTGATCGTAAAGGGCAAGGATGTCGTCTATTTTTGCCAGAGCCTCGTCGCAGTCAGAGCCGAGCCAGATGGAGACCTCGTGAAAGTTCTTGGCGACCATACCGAGGATTTCGTCTGCTGCAAGCAGGTTGTTGGTGCGTCCCATGCTAAGATAGTAGCCGAATGTTCCTTCTGCACCCTTATCCTGATAGGTGAAAATAGTGTAGTAACCATTGTCGGTTTCGGTCTCAGCAACCTCCACCCGCATGCCTGCGGGCTGGTTCTGTGCGTATACTGTGCTGAGGACAATTGTACTCAGCAACAGCATTGTTAACAGTTTCTTCATATTTGTTTACTTCGTTTGGTTCATAGTGATTGTTCCAGTGCATTTTAGCGGACAACGACCTTGCGACCATTGCGGATATAGATGCCCTTTACGTTGGGGGTACCATCAAGTCGGCGACCAAGGAGGTCGTAATATTGATGTCCAACAGTTTCTGTGGCGACAATGTCCTGTATGCCAGTGGAATAGTCTGGGGCGAGCACACCCACAGCCTTCCATGCGTTGATAACGGCTTTGACTTCCGGCCCATTTTCACCGTAGAGAACGCCGGCGGCCTCTATTGATGCCTCGCTGATGGCAGCATAATCAGATTGCTCAGAAGCATAACTTGTGAGGGTGAGGTAGGCTATTTGGCGAGATTTCTCAATACCAATGCCTTCCATATTATAGTCGTACCCATTGTCATTGGTGCCACTGCCACCGTCAGTGAGCAGGTAGTACCACTTGTTTTGTACACCGCTATTAGTATGCACACCACCATTGTCGCCATCGCCTGTGTCATCAGGGTTAATCCAGTATTCGCCACCGTATGTGTCGGGAGCAGGACTTTCTCCATCCATGCTTTCCTTTGGTGCCGACATATCACGCATATTGGTGTTTTCTGTTAAGACATTCTCACCAATAAACCAGTCGGCAGCATTGGTGGCATATTTCTTGACGCTGATACCCATGATGTCGGAGAACGACTCGTTCAGTGCTCCCGACTCACCGGCATACTCCAGGTTTGCCGTCACCCCCGTGATGATATGCGTGAACTCATGAGCCATCACACTGAGTTCCACAACGGGATTCATAATGGCAAAGTCAATACCACCGATGCCATAGACCATGGGATAAGGAGCTTGTGTCCCTAATGCTCCGGCATTGGTAGTGGGGCTTGCCAACAGACTGGCGGTCTCGTCGGTGGTCAGATAAATCAGGTTATAGACAGGAGCACCGTTGCCGTCATAACTCTTACGATGGAACACCTCATCGTAGAAGTCAATAGTCTTGCCCATGCCCCAGTGAATGTCAACAGTGGGGTCGCCGGCTGGCTCGTAGGTAATGGTGAAGGCTATGCGATCGTTCTCGAACTCGAACTTTCCTGTTGCGTCGGGAACAAAAGAGGTGATGGCCAGGAAATCGGGGATTGCCCCATAGTCATAGTCGCCGATGGCTCTCTTGCTGTTATAATAGACTTCGTCGTCATCTCCGTAACCATCGTCGTCGGGTTCTCCAAGAGCAACGATAATTGTCATACCCTCCTTTGGGATAATCTCCGACACAGAGGAAAGGTCTAAAGGAGTGGTGAGCTGGCTAAGTGACAGTTCAAGGTCTTCAAGCACACCGTTGCTGATGTTGTCCTCGTCGGTTCCATAGCGCAGGTAGAACGTCACATTAGGGACTCCTGCACCACCGCCTGCATCAAGAGGCAGGATTGACACAAGGTTGTCTTCATTATCGGGCACTGTCACCTTCGACACACCGATAGTCTTAACCTTGTAAGCTGAAAAGGTGCCGTCGGGACTGGTAATATAGGATGAGAAATCCTTGATATACTTGTCTAAGCCGTCCAACTGGTTGTTATTACCCAACTCCTCAAGCATTTCCAGCCATCCTATCTTCTCTTTATCATTGGCTTCGTTGTAGTCGGGGAAGCTGCCCTGAGGGAAATAATTGTAGAGGATGCCCTCGTCGGCCAACTCTTCAAAGGTCTTGAGATAGGCTCCGTTCAGTGTGTGTATGTTTCGTTCTTTATCATAGAGATAGGTGACGCCGGCATCGTCTTTTACGACATCCAGTGTCACGTCACCGCTATAGAAACTCTTACCTGTCACCGTTGTCGGGCTACCCGTGGGAGTGTCAAAGTTGTGGCGGGTAGCCACACGCTTTATGACCTTGTTGGTCTCGGCATCATAGTATATCCACTCGTTCTTTTTCAAAGAGAGCACCTTGTAGGCGTAGCGGTAGCCCTCCGATGTGTTTACCAACAACAGCTCTTTGCCATCAGCTGTCCGAGGCTTACCGTTCTTGCCTACTACCTGTTTGCGAAGTTTCGCTGGTGTGCGGTGGTCTTCCATCACCATACCATTGGCGGAGCGTACTATTCCATTCTGCGCATGAAGAATGACCTGCGAGTGTTCTACCTCCACACTACCTACATACTGACGGTATATGATGCGCTCCATTCCCGCATGGTCAGTGGTGCGGCTAACCTCGCGCCATTCAGTTTCTGTTGGAAGACTGAACCATTGTGAGAAGTTATCTACCACGTTTTCAGTGGAAATCTGCTGATTATTAAATCTAAGAAAAAATCTCCCGTTCTTGTCGGCAGCCATCATGAGAACAGCGACAAGAAGCGACATAAATAGTAATGCTATTCTTTTCATCCTTTATTAAATTATTGTTGATTTAACCTTTGATAATCTTCTTTCCATTGTGAATGTATATTCCCTTTGGCAATGTACTATAGGTGGATTTCAATATCTTTCGTCCATCGATAGTGAAGTAACAATTCCCATCTCCTCTGCGATAGAGGTCAGGGGTGAGGCTCTCTATACCCGTCGTCTCTTCGTCTAAGAAACTGAATAGCAGATACTGATTGGCATTGGTGACCCATTCGTATGTAAGGTAGGCTCGATATGGTTGTATCGGATCCGTACCCTTATAGTAGAAGAATCCAAGTTGCCCTCCACTGTTGCGGCCCAGGGTGAGAATGCTGCCTCTGTCGGCATCGCTCTGATATACCTCCATACCATCACGTCCCACACCGTTGAGCATGTTCTCATACATGTTCCATTGAGTCAACTCCTCATCAAGAGGGAACAGACGATATGTGCCTGCCTCCTCTGCGAAGATTACGATGGGCGAGCGGTTCGGAATCTGGTTGCTCATCTTCCTTAGATATGCTTTTTTCTCATCCTTATCCGACGAGGTGACGATATATGGAGTCAGTCCTGTAGGCAACTCCGTGTCGAAACCAATATACATCGTTGCAGCCTTGGCAGAACCTATCTTCAGCGGATAGTAGCAATGCAGCTTGTCTGCATTGGCATACGCAGTCCACGAGTCATCTTCGAGGTATTCGTTGTATAGAATGCTGCCGTAGGTGGCATCGCTGATATATACATCCACAAGACTACCGTCACCAGTGAAGATTCCATTCTCTTTGAGGTCGGCAACGGTGGTGTAGTCGGTGGTATCGAAGAATACCTTCTGCAAACCGAAAATCTGATAGATAGCACCTGGCTTTATCTCCTCAATAACACCAGGAATGATTATCTCCTCGCCCGAACGTCCGTTAGGATAAGCCACAAGTGCATTGTTGTTGTCGAAGAGGATACCCTCGCGAGATTCGAAATGTGTATTAAACGGATCTACAAAGATGCTGTCTATCTCTGAGAATTCGCTATAGAAAGCACCAGGTTCGATGGTCGTCACCTTGGCGGGCAGAGTGATGCTCTTAATATTCGTCATGGAGAATGGACGTGTACCATTGCCCGTGAGGCTTGGGTCACCACTGATAGTCTGCAGGTTGTATGGCAGTCGCACCTCCTCAAGCTTGCTTAGTCCGCTGAGTTGGGTGGTAAGGTTTGTCACCGCC
>CAJOPT010000048.1 GCA_905236455.1 uncultured Prevotella sp.
AACTTGTTCGCTTATATGAGCGAAGCGAGTCTTAAGTAACCGTCGAAGACGCTTGCCAGAGCAAGAAAGCGAAGCGACTGAAAGAAACCCGTCACACTTGCGTCACAGGTAAATGTCTGCTCGTAAGCACCTGATAATCAAGGGGTATTTAGCCATAAAATACCCAATTTTACTAAAAAATGGACTTTTCGGGTGCGTCACACATGTGTCACACCACGTTTTCAGCATATCTCTGTGACGCAAATGCGACACGATACCCATAAAAACACCTCATTCCACACACCCCTCTCACTCATCCCGCACTCGATACGGTAATCGCCTTAGTGCTTTCATAAAACGAAGTGACTGAAAGAATCTCCATTAGCATTGATATTGACATAGTAGAGCTATCATATAGACTTACTAAAGCATACATCTTCCATTCCAATATCAATGCTTTCAGAAAAAAGTTGTTATAACTTTTCAAAATCTTGTTACAACCTCTCTACAGATGCTTTGCTCTTAGAATATCGCCCCACCGTCTTTAACCTCTAAAACCTCATCCCACACAACCATTCCCTCATCCCACACACACCATCCCTCATCCCGCACTTGATGCGGTAATCGCCTTAGCGCTTTCACCAAGCGAAGCGACTGAAAGAATCTCCTCTAACCTTTACCCTAAAGTGTGACGCGTGACGCAAATTTGCATTTTTCTAAAACTGGATTTTAGCAAGTAAGCATTCGAACGGTTTTCCTGCTAATATATCGTAAAATTTTGCAGCAAAGTTAATTTAAATGCTGCAAAATTAGTATATTTGCCGCCTGAAAACAACATTGCTTAAGATTAAAGATAAAGGAAGTAATCTAAATGAAGAGAATCCAAAGGTTTATATCTGGTATATGGCATCGTCTCACTGGTGCGGTGAAATGGTATTTTCATTTGTATAAAGGACGTGCTTGGTATACAAAGACAATGCTTGGAATAGTATCGTTTATAGTCGCGATATTCCTTTGGTTAGGCATGGTAGATATAAACTTTCTCTGGCTGTTCGGAAAGACCCCCGGCTTTTTGGAGATTAAAAAGCCACCTACATTCGCCGCATCTGAGATCTATAGCGCCGACGGTGTGCTGATTGGAAAGTTTTTCAAGGAAAACAGGACTCCCGTAAAATATTCCGATGTGAATCCGGTGTTCTGGCATGCTTTGATAGACACGGAAGACGAGCGCTTCTATAACCACTGGGGAGTGGACTTTCAAGGTATCTTGGGTGCGATGAAAGACGCCCTACTCCACCATGACGCTCGTGGTGCCTCTACTATTACTCAGCAGTTAGCAAAAAACATGTTCCACATGCGAGGGACGAAAAACAGTGGCTTATTGTCGAAGATTCCCGGCTTTAGTATGCTTATCACGAAGAGTAAGGAATGGATCATTGCCACCAAGATTGAAATGGTGTATGACAAGGATGATATCCTTACTATGTATGCCAATACGGTGGACTTCGGCAATAACTCATACGGAATAAAGACTGCATCAAAGACATATTTCGACACAACACCGAAAGAATTGAGGACAGAGCAGGCTGCCGTATTGGTGGGAATGCTTAAGGCTACAACCTTCTATAATCCAATTCTTAATCCGGAGAACTCCATGAGCCGCCGCAATGTTGTGCTTGCAAATATGGAAAGACTTGGTGACCTTACCGTCTCGCAACGCGACTCTCTGGCAGCAATCCCACTCAGACTTAATGTAAACAAGGAAGAGAACTATGACGGACAAGCGCAGTATTTCAGAGAAGCCATTGCTGAAAGTCTGAAAGAGTGGATGGAAGACAACAGCTATGACCTATATAGCAGCGGTTTGAAGATATATACCACTATTGATACACGCATGCAGAAATACGCAGAACAGGCGGCAATACGGCAGATGCGGCAGGTCCAAAAGAATTTTGACAACCATTGGGCTGGACAAGAGCCATGGAGAGACGAGAGAGGAAGCCTTGTTCCGGGATTCATAGAAGGTATAGCTAAGAGGCAACCGTTTTACAAAGCCCTGCTTGCCAAGTATCCCAACCAGCCAGACAGCGTTGAATATTACATCAACAAGCCTCACAAAGTAAAGCTCTTTGACTATGAGAAGGGAATAATATATAAGATAATGTCATCTATGGATTCCATACGCTATATGGTGAAGTTCATGCATTGCTCTATGGTTGCCATGGAGCCAGAGACAGGAGCAGTCAAGGCATGGGTAGGTGACATTGACTTCAACTCATGGAAGTATGACAAGGTGACAGCCATGCGACAGCCTGGCTCCACGTTTAAACTGTTCGTTTATACTGAGGCTATAAACCAGGGAATGATACCATGCGACAAACGACGTGATGAGTATATCGCCATGGATGTGCTTGACAAGAAAACAGGTCAAACTGTACGATGGGCACCAACAAATGCAAGTGGACATTTCTCTGGTGACTCCATACCTCTGAAGAGCGCATTTGCAAAAAGTATCAATTCAATAGCTGTCAGGTTAGGACAGGAAATGGGAATCCGCAATATCATCAAAACCGCACAGGACATGGGAATTAAAAGCCCGTTGGAGGAAGAGCCGTCATTGGCACTGGGGTCTTGTGATGTGAATCTTCTGGAAATGGTGAATGCCTATTGTACCATTGCCAACAATGGCAAGCAACATGATCCTGTTTTGGTTGAGAAGATATTGGATAAAGACGGTAACGAGATATATTTAGGTTCGGAGAAAACACATAAAGTACTGCCATACAAGACCGCATTCTTAATGCAGGAGCTGTTGAAGGGGGGACTGACAGAACCTGGCGGAACCTCACAGAGCCTTAATGGGTATATAACCCCAGATACAGACTGGGGTGGTAAGACAGGCACAAGTAACAACCACTCTGACGCTTGGTTCATCGGTGTCAGTCCTAAGCTTGTTGTAGGAGCTTGGGTAGGAGGAGAATATCGTTGCATACATTTCCGTACAGGAGCTCTCGGTCAGGGAAGTCGCACTGCCCTACCCATCTGCGGATATTTCCTACAATCAGTCTTCCGCGATAACAATTTCAGGAGATACCATGCAAAATGGCCGCCAGCCAACGATAATGAGATTGAACCGTTTATGTATGACTGTAGCGGGTATTATGAGCAACCTGATTCTATTGACAGTCTATCGGTACTTGAGGACCGTGACTTGATATACAGAGATGATGACGATATGGAGGATGTTGATACCGTGATTGACATGCCACAGTCCTCGTATGAAGAGATTTACTTCTAAAGATTCTCTGTTGATGGCAATCATAATACTGTCATTTTCAGATTTTTAACGTATAATTTTCTTCTTTCCTTACAAACCATATTACATTTTTTTGTAATTTTGCACCGCCTTTTCATTGGCTTTTAAAGTAAATATTTGAAACTCAACACGTTAGAAATTTTAGGATAAAGTAGTAATGAGACAACTTAAGATTCAAAAAAGTATTACCAACCGTTCAAGCGAGGCGTTGGACAAGTACCTCGTTGAGATTGGACGTGCCCCACTCATCTCGATTGACGAGGAGATTGAACTTGCTCAGAAAATCAAGAAAGGAGGTCCGGAAGGTGAGCGTGCAAAGGATAAGCTGGTTACAGCCAACCTGCGTTTTGTCGTATCAGTCGCAAAGCAATATCAGCACCAAGGCCTAACCCTGACAGATCTTATCGATGAGGGTAATATTGGTTTGATTAAAGCCGCTCAGAAATTTGATGAGACACGTGGTTTCAAATTCATCTCATATGCCGTATGGTGGATTCGTCAAAGCATACTTCAGGCTATTGCAGAACAGAGCCGTATTGTACGTCTCCCCCTCAATCAGGTTGGTTCATTGAACAAGATTAATCATGAGATCAACAAGTTTGAGCAAGAAAACCAGCGTCACCCTTCAGTATCTGAATTGGCAGATGCGACAAAGATTGATGAGGAGAAGATTGGTCAGAGTCTAATGGCTGACGGTCACCACGTATCCATTGACGCACCTTTCCAAGACGGAGAGGACAACTGTATGTTGGATGTCATGCCAAGTGGTGATGACTCTCGTACCGACAAACAAGTTGATCATGAGAGTATGGCATTAGAGCTTAACTCTGTGCTGAATAAAGTTCTGAAGGAGCGTGAGATAACCATCATACGCGAGTGTTTTGGTATTGGTTGCCATGAGAAAGGTCTTGAGGAGATTGGCGACCAGCTGGGTCTTACCCGCGAACGTGTTCGTCAGATTCGTGAGAAGAGCATCGCAAAGCTTCGCGACTCTGGTAATGCCAAGATATTAATGAAGTATCTGGGATAATCTTTCCAAGAGTTTTATTATCCAAAAACATAACAGAGGGACCTCATATGCGAAGTCCCTCTGTTGTTTAATTAATTATCCTGTTAATCAGTCCTCAATGGAATTTAAGTCGAAAGGCAATGAAACACCCTTATAGTTTGTAAACTTTCCACGATAGCCATGCCAGCCATTTGATAAAGTTCTTACCTTACCGACAAATCTGCCAATGTATTTGCCTGTTTTACGCTCATAGCCACTTATAACTAAATCACCTGTATTCTCATTGTAGGAGTCAACAGTTACATTGCGTGTCATGTCAAGGAAAGTATAAGTGCCTGTTTTACCATTCAAGTTTATCTCCGCATTTTCATCACCTCCGATTTTACCGACAAAGAACATATATATATTAGATGAATGCTCAGCGGCAATCCTTTCAGCCTTACGCCTTGCTTGCTCAACAGCCTCTTTCTCTTCATCTATTGCCTTTTCTTTTTCTTTCAAGGCTTCTTCAGCTTTTTTGATTGAGTCAACTTTCTGATTAACGAGTTCGTTAACCATCTTCTCGGTTTGTGCCTTAAGCTCTTCCGCGTCTTGAGCTTGTTGTTTTGGCTCATTTTTGCAGGCAACCATTGTCAATATCGCAATTGCTGCCAGGAAAACTTTTTTCATGACAATCTTGTTTTATTGGTTATACATTTTCTTCTTTAGCGCTTTCATGAAACGGTTATATTCCGTAGGGGTAATATCCACCTTGTCGAAGCATCTCTTGTTGGGATAACGCGCCTTATATGCCTTACGTACCATCTCATGAGTAACGATGTTGGAAACCGGAATATTGTATTTCTTTATGACAGGTATAAGGAACTCCACACCACTTTCGATCTGGTCTTGTGTCAAAGGCTCCTCAAGGGTATTGCCTTGGAACTCGATGCCAATGGTGAAATAGTTGCACTTCTCTCTCCCGTTAAGGATAGAGAGGCCGGCATGGAAGGTCACCTTTTCCGGCTTTGCCATGATATAACGTGTGCCGTCAGTGTCGATGACCACATGGGTACTTACTTTCTTTACTGGTGATGAGAGTATTTCCAATGATCTCTTCACAGTAGGCTCGGCTGTGTGGTGAAGGATCACACCTTCAACATCATTGACAGCGTCAGCATCAACATTTGGAGTAGGATATGAAACCTCTTTGTATTTATTTTTCCCATCCTGTTGTATCTGACCTGCAGACATCGACATCCTCACATTGCCGCCGTCATATGAGATTCGGGAGATTCCCCAAAGCAGAGTCACCGAGAATGCAAGGACTAAGCTTACCGCAATAATCCTAAATTTTGTGTTATGCATGTAGAAACACTATTTACCTGTAACCAATACCCCAGCATCTCTCACAAAGTTCCATGCCAGTATAGCGGCAACACACATAAACGCCAGAACCATTACAAGCAGGACAAATGCGTCCCGTATTGCCACGTCCATTGCAGGCTGCACATTTGGATGCGCGTGTCAAGAATTGAGCAGACACCCAACCGTCTTCCCAGCAAGGCTCACCAGCAGGAGCAACATATATAAAACCATTACGTTGCCTGCCATTGCTTACGACGATATCACCTTTGTAAAGCTGTGCCTTTCCCGCTCCACAATGAGCACCTCCATTGAGTGACATTACAGAATAGTTCTTACCAGGACCCTTGCGGATATTCACATTATCTCCTGTACTACGATAATACACTTGTTTTTGGGAATAAGCTCCAACAGCTGTCAGCATAAGGACAATCATTAACAAATACTTCTTCATAATCACTATCTCCTTTTGTTTAGGTTATTTGATATTGCAAATATAGCTATTTTAAGTTATCCGTCAAAATTTTCCCTGCATTTATTTTAGTATTTATATAGATGTTGACTTTGACACACAAATAAAAAAGGATATATCATACGACATATCCTTTTAGTGTAAGCTTCCGAGCAACTTTTAAGCTTCTGCAGGTGCCTCAGCCTCTGCCGGAGCCTCTTCAACTGCTGGAGTCTCAGCCGCAACAGCAGCAGCTTTCTTCTCAGCAACCTTCTGTGCTATAGCCTCATTGATCTTCTTCTCTGCCTCCAACTCTTTAGCAGCAGCAGCCTTCTTAGCTTTCTCTTCATTTGCCTTGATAGTCTCAAAGCCCTTTTCCTTAGCTTCTTTCCAAGCGTCGAATTTCTTCTGTGCCGCAGCTTCATCGAAAGCTCCCTTCTTGACACCGCCACGAAGGTGTTTCATAAGATATACGCCCTCTTTACTTAGAATGTTACGTACTGTGTCTGTAGGTTGAGCACCTACTTCCACCCAATAAAGAGCACGTTCAAAATTCAAATCTACTGTGGCTGGATTGGTGTTTGGATTGTAAGAACCAATCTTCTCAGTAAATCTACCATCACGTGGTGCTCTTGAGTCAGCGATAACAATGCGGTAAACTGCATAACCTTTGTGACCGCCGCGCTGCAATCTGATTTTTGTTGCCATTTTTAATAAAAATTTTAATTAGGTTTGAATTTAATGCTACTATCTCGTAATAGCGGCTGCAAAGGTATATATTTTTTTTCAAACACACAAAGAAAACACAAAAAATATGGGGCTAAGCAATAAACTCAGCCCCATAAATAAATGATTATTCCAATATTAGTCAAGCCACTTTACATACGCAAAGTCTTGACGGTGAGGCAGCTTGTCGTTCTTCGGATACATACGTACACATGTCTTGTATGCACCAGCCTGTACAGGATTGAACTTCAGTTCAAAGGTATAGAGGTTACCTTCCTGTTTAACCATTTTGAATGGGCGAACAGCGTGTATGGTAATCTCGTCAACTGGCTCATTCTTGATTGTAACGAGTTCAAGTCCAACAGCGTCGTTGAGACCTGCCTCATCAATAACATAAGTGATGGTTTTATCAACACCTGTCTCTATTTCAGCATAAGCGTCATCCGAGCGTGATACTACACGAATACTATCCCAACGCTCAGCAACATTCTCCTTCCAGAGAGCAATATCCTTTGCCAGCTGGTTGTTGTTAGCAGTAAGCTCCTTGAAACGTTTTGCTTCCTTGATATAGAACTTGTCATAATAGTCATCGAGCTGACGTTTCATAGTGTAATGAGGTGCGATTGTCGCAATTGAGTTCTTGATAACCTTTACCCAATCCTTACTGTAACCAGTCTTCTTATCCTTATTATAATAAAGCGGTACTATCTCATTCTCTAACAGAGAGTAAATAGTGGCAGCGTCAAGCTGATCCTGATACCCCTGGTTTTGGTATGTGCGCTTTTGTGGCAAAGCCCATCCTGCACCTTGACGATAACCTTCGACCCACCATCCATCGAGAACTGAGAGGTTGACAACACCATTCATCTCAGCCTTTTCACCGGAAGTACCAGAAGCCTCAAGAGGACGTGTCGGAGTGTTCATCCAGATGTCAACACCAGAAACGAGGCGACGTGCCAATTGGAAGTCATAATCCTCAAGGAAGATAATCTTTCCAAGGAACTCTGGACGTTGTGATATCTCAAAGATTTTCTTGATAAGTCCTTGACCTGCTCCGTCTGCCGGGTGTGCTTTACCTGAGAAGAAGAACAATACCGGATGTTCTGGATCATTGACAATCTTTGACAGACGCTCAAGGTCTGTAAAGAGCAAATGTGCACGCTTGTATGTCGCGAAACGACGGCAGAAGCCAATCATCAGAGCATTAGGATTGATACGCTCAAGCAATGAAACCACACGTGAAGGGTCACCCTGATTCTTCAGCCAAGTCTGTGTGAACTTCTCGCGTATATACTTGATAAGTTTCTCTTTAAGTGCCATACGAGTCTTCCAGATTTCTGCATCTGGAACATCATAGATGGCATGCCATATCTTCTCATTTGACTGGTCACCCATAAATGACTCGTCGAAATATTTATCATATAGATTGCGCCACTCAGTAGCTGCCCATGATGGGAAGTGCACACCATTGGTCACATAACCTACGTGGTTCTCCTCTGGATAGTAACCTTTCCAGATTGGTGCAAACATCTTCTGACTTACCCAGCCATGAAGTTTTGAAACACCATTAACCTCCTGACATGTATTAATGGCAAATGTAGACATAGAGAACTTCTCACCCTTGTCATCAGGATTGGTACGTCCCATGCCGATAAATTCATCCCATGTGATACCCAGTTGCTGTGGATAGCCACCCATGTACTTGCCAAAGAGCTGCTCATCGAAATAGTCATGACCTGCAGGAACCGGAGTGTGGCAGGTATAAAGACCAGAAGCTCGTACAAGTTCAAGAGCCTGGTTGAAGGTAAGTCCATCCTTGACATAGTCAATCAGACGCTGAAGGTTACAGAGTGCGGCATGTCCCTCATTGCAATGATATATATCTTTCTTTATGCCAAGTTTCTTTAGTAAGAGCATACCACCGATACCCAGCAAGATTTCCTGCTTGAGACGGTTTTCCCAGTCACCACCATACAGGGCATGTGTGATTGGTTTGTCATACTCAGAGTTCATCTCGTTATCTGTATCTAACAGATAGAGTTTCACACGTCCAACGTTTACACGCCAAACATAAGCATGAACCTGATAATTCATGTATGGCACATCAACAACAAGAGGATTACCATCTGCATCAAGTTGTCTCTCTATTGGCAGTGTATTGAAGTTCTGAGCCTCATAGTTGGCAATTTGTTGACCATCCATAGACAGACTCTGCTTGAAATATCCGAAACGATACATGAAGCCGATGGCGCACATGTCAACATTTGAGTCGGAAGCCTCTTTAACATAGTCACCGGCAAGCATTCCCAAACCGCCAGAATATATCTTTAACACCTGATTGAGACCATATTCCATACAGAAGTAAGCTACAGACGGGCGTTTGGAGTCTGGCTTCTCACTCATATAGTCACAGAACCTCTTATAGACATCCTTAACCTTCTTCATGATAACCTTGTCCTTGACAATAGCCTGTTTACGCTCATAACTGAGACGCTCAAGCATCAATACAGGGTTATGGCTTACTTCCTCATAAAGAGGCTCGTCAAGGCTCTTCCACATATTGCGGGCCTCATAGTTCCAAGCCCACCACATGTTGCGTGCGAGCTCGTCAAGACATGCCAGTTCTTTAGGCAGACTTGACTTCACGTTAACCTCTTTCCATTGAGGTTGATTTGAATAATCAGCTTTAATTTTCATAAATGATTGATTGGATTATATGATTTTATTTGTTATCTTTTTTAATACGCTCGCCTGCGTGGCGCAATGCTATATCATAAGCATCTTCATAATATTTTATGAATTCACTCCACAAAGCCTTCTTGGATAGCTTCTCAGCATTTGTACGACATTGTTTCACTTCTGCCTCTGTCATATTAGAGAATGCCGCAACGGTGTCTTTTATGGCATCTGCCACCTCAGAATAGTTGTAATCTGTGCGATGTATAACTTTAACACCATCACTAATCTCACTATACCCTCCCTTTACAGAGTTTGCCCACAGACCAAAGCCTGCCAAGTCTGTGGTTATACAAGGAACCTTGAAGGCTATAGCTTCCAATGGAGTATATCCCCATGGCTCATAATATGACGGATAGATACAAAGGTCATTACCTAAAACCAGGTCATAATATGTCATATTGAATATTCCATCATTACCTGTAAGATAACAAGGCAGGAATATCAGTTTTACCTTATCATCCTTTTGGTTCCACATATTATAATACTTCAGCATGCCAAGCACATTATCATGACTCATGTTATGTAGCCAATGAGTAATCATCGGAACCTCAAGTGGTGTATCGAACGGCATGTTAAGCTCCAGACGTTCTGTCAAATCTTTTCTCGGGTCTCCCACCCATCCAGGAACTTCTATGAACGCCACTACATTTCTCTTTAAGTCACGATCACGCAAAAGTCTGTTTAAAGCTTCAATATAAACATCAATACCTTTGTTGTGGAACTCATATCTCCCGCTTGTAGAGATGATTAAAGTGTCATCGTCTAAGTCTGTACCCATCAAGGCATTAGCAACGTTCAATAAACATTTTCTTGCAGCTCTTCGCTTCTTTGTAAACGTAGCACCTTTAGGCACGAAGTTATTCTCGAATCCATTTGGGAGGACAACATCTACAGGTTTGTCAAGAAGCTCCTTGCATTCATTTGCGGTTATCTCGCTGACAGTAGTAAAACAATCTACATATTTTGCTGTTTGTTTTTCTATAGAATGTTTACTTTGTATATTGAGCTCCTCAGCCATCTGGTCACCGTTGTAGGCAAAAAGATAATCATAAAGAGGTTTGTTATTTCCCGCGATAGAACGTCCAATGCTTGTTGCATGTGTAGTGAATACAGACGCAATCTGTGGTATTTCATGTTGTAACCAAAGCAGTCCAAGACCAGTCATCCATTCATTGGCATGATAAACAACTTTCTGTCCGTCTAATTTGAAGAAATTATAGAAACTCTTTATAACCAAGGCTACAGCATAAGAGAACATCGAGGCTTCATCATAATCACCATAGGCATGTAGACTATCAACCTTGAACAATTCCCATACCTTTCCGTAGATCTGGTCTTTTATCTCAAAATACGGTTTGAAATCCACCAGAATGGCAATTGGTTTTCCAGGTATATTCCACCTTCCGACCTTTAGTTTAAGGCCATCTTTTTCCGAAGCCGATTTCTTCCATTTAGCAAGCAGCTTCTGATCCTCAACGAAATAAGGATTTTTCTGTTCATTCCAACAGTCAGGTCCTATAAATATAATATGGTCATTTATCTTATCCTGCAACGTCTTTGCCCTTGTAGACAAAACGGTATAGATTCCACCAACCTTATTACATACCTCCCAACTACTTTCAAATATATAATCTGGAAAAAGTTTATTCTCTTTCATAAAAAATCACTAAAACAGGGTACGTACGCTTATTTCGGCTGCAAAGGTACAAAAAAAAACATTAAATCTTCCTATATTCTTTGTAATTTTTCGAATAATAATCGCTTTTCTTGATATAGAACATCTCAAAATATGTAATCCTTAAAAGAAGGAGAGAATTGGTTGCATGAATAGGATAAATATGAAGAAGCAGAATATCTTATGATGGCTCAACGCTATAGAATTTTACCAAATAGATCTCAGGCCATATTGTGATATCAACAGCAACAGTAGTGCCTTTTTTGTTAAACTCAAGACAATTTGATTTGTTCCTTTTGATTTTATGCGTGAACCCCATTCTTTTAAGTTCCTCAACAATCTGCCAATAATACCTTTTACTCCAGAATATAATCTCAAAATTCAAGTTCCTGCCTTTCACTTTATCAATAACGGCAAAACTTCCAGAATCTGAGCGTTTGAACAACTTATACAAAGGTTGTTTGTCCTTATCGAAGTCTGTGTTTGCATGCAAATGATATCCCCATAAGATGCATGAGTCATTATTTTCCATTACACTCTTTGCCTTGATATGATGCAATCCAAACTCTTTAAAAGGCATATGGCGATTATTCCCACCCGTCTTGGAACGTTGGTATTGTAACAGATGAATGACAGGAATCTGCAATACCTTTGTGTCCTGAGAAGACACGGACACAGAAGATACAGTCAAGACAAAGACTGTCAATATGAGATATAGTCTGGCTTTCTTATATGACATCTTAGAGATTATCGCATTCTGTAAGCCACAGATGACTCGACGCGTCGCTTGGCATACGCCAGTCACCACGTGGGGACAGACTTACACTACCGACTTTTGGACCATCCGGTAGACAGCTCCGTTTAAATTGTTGGCTGAAGAATCGACGTATAAATACCTTGAGCCAGTGTTTGACAGTATCCTCATCATATTTCCCCATGAAGGCTTTCTTTGCCATATAATACAACTTTGCCGGTCTGAATCCGAAACGAAGGAAATAGTACAGGAAGAAGTCATGAAGCTCATAAGGTCCAACGAGGTCTTCTGTCTTTTGCTTGATATTACCTTGCTCATCAGCAGGTGTGAGCTCAGGGCTTATAGGCGTGTCAACGATATCATACAGAGTCGTTGCCGTCTTGGAGTCTCCTGTCTGTTTAAAAGAATCTGCAACATAACGAACCATATATTGTATCAGTGTCTTTGGAATACTTGCATTTACTCCATACATAGACATATGGTCACCATTATATGTCGCCCACCCCAGTGCCAGTTCTGAGAGATCACCTGTGCCCACGACCAAGCCTCCGAAGTGATTAGTGAGATCCATAAGAATCTGAGTACGTTCACGAGCCTGTGAATTTTCGTATGTGACATCATGAACATTAATGTCGTGTCCGATATCTTCGAAGTGTTGTGTAACTGCTTTGGCTATATTTATTTCACGAATAGAGATTCCCAAGCCATTCATTAGAGAAATAGCATTATTATATGTACGGTCGGTTGTACCGAAGCCTGGCATGGTCACTCCTAAGATACCTTTTCTGTCATATCCCAACTTGTCAAATGTCTTTACGCAAACAAGCAAGGCAAGTGTTGAGTCCAAACCACCACTTATCCCGATGACCACCTTTCTTGAGTTTGTATGAACAAGTCGTTTGGCAAGACCGGCAATCTGAATGTTAAATATCTCATCACATGATTTCTGCATATCTTTCGATTGAGGAATAAATGGATGAGCATCTATCGTGCGGTATTTTAAAATAGCATTCTCTTCATCATGACATTCAGCTAATGTGTTCCCGCCATTATTATCATTGTCTTCTGATGAGGAGCCACAATACCATATTCTTGAGGTATAATCTTTTTGTGCGTTTCTGAATGTGGTATTCTTCATACGCTCACTTCTAAGTCTCTCTACATCTATTTCGGAAATAACAATCTGAGGATTAAAGTCAAACCGATTGCCCTCCGCCAAAAGCGTACCATTCTCATATATTATGGCATTTCCACCGAAAACAACATCCTGTGTACTTTCTCCAAATCCACAACTACTATAAACATATCCGGAGATGGTACGTGCACTTTGCTGTGACAATAGAGATTTAAGATAGTCGTGTTTTCCTATCAACTCATCACTTGCAGAAAGATTGAATACAATGTCGGCACCGCATAATGCAAGAGGTGTACTGACAGGTTCTGGCGACCAGACATCCTCACATATCTCAACTCCGAACCGTACGTCATCAGAGGTTTGGAAAAGAACATTTCCATTGTCCATATCAACAGCTTGACCAGCATAAACGAACTCACCAGGATTAATGTCATCGGATGAGGCAAACCATCTCTTCTCATAAAACTCACCGTAATTAGGTATATAAGTCTTAGGTATCAAGAAAAGTGTGCCATGACTAATAATCGCAGCACAATTCAAAAGAATATTATTGTATGGTACGGGAACTCCTACTATAGATATAATGTCCAAGTCGTTTGAGATTTCCACCAGTTTCCCTATGGCATTCTCTGCTTCTTTCAAGAGATGTCCCTGTGTGAATAGATCCTGGCATGTATATCCAGTTATGCATAGCTCTGGGAAAGCTATAATCTCAACACCCTGTCTTTCCGCTTCAAGAATCTGTTTATCAATCTGTTCAACATTGTATTCTATGTCTGCCACCTTCACAGAAGGAACAGATGCGGCAACTCTAATGAATCCGTACTTCATAATATATACAAATATGTTTGGAGCCTATGTTATTATTTTATTGTCACTTGAGTAGCACCATATCCATACTCTTGGAATGATGCATCTTGATAAGAATATCTTTTGTATTTGTAATTCAACTCATGAATAATGCTCTGCCTTAGAACGCCCTCCCCTTTTCCATGTATAAATATCAATCTCATTCCTTTCTTGCTCTTATATTGCTCAAGAGTCTTCCGGAAAACATCAAGCTGATACTCAAGAATGTCACCGGCACTCATTCCCGCCGTTGTTTCCAATAGTTTATCAGCATGAAGGTCAACTACAATCTTATTGTCGTGCATCCGCTGATTAGTGACATGAGGTTTATTCTGTGTTTTCTCATTGCGACTGATAAGATTTTCCTTGAGCTGCTTCACGTCAATTGTCATAGGGCGCCGGGGAACATCATTCTCCACTATTGGATAGACCAATGCCGGAGTCTCAAAAAAGTCATTCTCTGTAAACGTGTGAAGTTTGTAAAACTTAACGGCATCAATCCGGAAACGTGCGTCCACGCTGGGCTTAATCATAAAAGTCTTGTCTCTCTTATACGCAACAATCTGAATACATGTTTGCTCCATATCATTCAACTGGCTGCGTGAGAATTCTTCGATGAATTCTTTGGTATTTGGCTCGACTTCGCCAGAGGAGCGCAAAGACCAGTTAGCACCTTCGGCAGTCATATATATATAATGTATATAATAATTTGAGTCATTCACAAAATAGGACTCAAATGTAGTGTTTGAGATGTCATGGATATCAATCGGGACAAAAGCAAGGTATGCGGAAAGAGCATCACCGCCTTTACGTTCAACAGGCTTAGCAATGAAATTGTCAGAAGGATCATAGTCTTCCTCATCCTCCGCATCTTGAGCTTTCATTCGTTCCTTTATAGAGAGATTCTCTTGCATACCCTTCGTCTGTTTGCTTTCCACAATATGTTTGGTCGTATAGTCCTCATCTGTCACAACGACGACATCATTGACAGGGAAAGGTATCTCAAAGCCATCCGCATCTTCGACCAAAACGATATTCTTCCCTTGGAAACCTGCGACAACACCACCTCCGGTTTCACTTAAGAATCTTACTTTATCTCCTATCTTCATATATAATTGTTCCTTTCTATTTTCAGATTATTATGGTATGAGTAAACTACTGTCACCGTAGCTTAGAAAACGGAATTTATTCTTTATGGCATAGTCATATATCTGCTTCCAGTCACCGTGCACAAACGCACTTACGAGTAAAAGCAGTGTGCTTTGAGGCTGGTGGAAGTTTGTAACCATCATCTTTACGATTTTAAATTCATATCCAGGCGCTATTATTATTTGAGTACTGGAATGTAGAGCATCTAATCCATTGCGCTCCAGATAGCTGATTATCTCTTTAATAGCATCCATAGGAGTAATCTCCGAAATAATATCGTAAGGCTCCCATTGACTTACATGAAGCTCCTCTTCTGATAATTGAGGATTCTTCCTGAGCTTTGCACCCATATAATAGAGGCTCTCCAGAGTTCGTACACTTGTAGTTCCTACCGCAATGGCATTGGCGCCATGTCTGAGAAGACTCTCCAGAGTCGTTTTCTTAACACATACATATTCTGTATGCATTTCATGATCCCCGATTTCCTCAGTCTTAACAGGTTTGAATGTGCCTGCCCCGACATGCAACGTCAGCTCTTCTCGTTCAATTCCATTGTTGTCTAACGCCTCAAGAACTTCATTTGTAAAATGCAAACCTGCAGTAGGGGCTGCCACACTGCCCTTTATCTTAGAATAGACAGTCTGATATGTGGTTTTATCGCTTTCTTGAGTCTCACGATTCAGATATGGTGGAATAGGAAGCTCACCGACGGCATCAAGAATCTCAGCGAAAGAGACCTGTGGATTGTCCCAGGAAAAGCATACATTTACTCCGCCTAAAGCATTGCTCTTTGATACGCAAAGGTCAAGTATGTTTCCATTGACATTAACTTTCCTTGTCAAAATCCCATCTTTCCATTTTTTCTGATTGCCAACAAGACATAGCCAAGAACACTCTCCTCTCGTTTGGAACATCTGTTCATAATCAGTTGGGGCAATCGGCTCCAAAAGGAAAACTTCTATAATGGCACCAGTAGACTTTCTAAAATGTATACGTGCTTGTATTACCTTTGTGTTATTAAATACCATTAATGCCCCGGAAGGCAAATATCTTGGAAGGTTGAAAAACACATCATCGGTTATTTCACCCTTACGATATATAAGCAGTTTACTATGATCCCGTTGCTCTTTAGGGAATTTTGCGATGAAATCATCAGGCAATGGGTAATTATAATCAGCTATATGTAAATGTTTCGTATCCATCATAATATTTTTATAGAGCAGTAATAACACTCTTTATGATTACATATATCATTATGAATGCTATAATATTCAACACATAATCAATGTCCGGCAGACTATATCCGGTTTTCGTGTATTGAGAAGAAATATAGTGTAGTTTCGGGCTTATCTTAGTATATAGTCGCATATAGCTTAAATACACTATCACACCAATAATGATACCGTACAATAGCCCCACTATAATATCCGAAGGATAATGAGCTGCAAGATACAGACGAGACCAGCAATTAATCAGCGACCATCCCAGCATAAACAATGAAAACAATCTGTTCTTGACCAACAGACAAAAGAACACCGCGACAGATGCTGTATTAGCCGCATGGGAAGAGAAAAAGCTGAAGTTATTTGGCACATATCCTTTAATAATCTCTACCATACCTTTCAACTCAGGATCAGCAACTGGACGCAGACGAGCTAAATATGGTTTTACAATAATGTCAGACACTCCTCCGCTAAGTAATACACAGAAGCCAACAGAGATTACTATCAACAATATTTGTGCTAATTTCTCGTTGTTCTTTATTACCAGATAAAGAAGTATAATATAAAGAGGTAGCCATGTGAAGCCGTTTGTCACTGTTAAGGCAAACTCATCGACAAAGACGGAACCGCTGCCATTGAATGCCAATAGCAGTTCCTTGTCAATCTCAAGCCATCTCTCCAATTCCATATTTATATTTCCTCTAATTGATTAGCTACAACCCATCCGTGCCGACCGTCAGCAATTTGAATAGAATACCAATTCTTTATAGATTTGTCTTTTATCTCAACTTTTGTACCCTCATGAAGGACAAAGTCCTCGTTAGCCGTTTTTGCAGGAGTTGTCCTAACTGATGATGATGGTGTAATAATAATTGCCCATTTGCGTTCTGTCAATTGGCGTTTCTGCTGATATGCGAGGACATTAGACAAAATGAAAAACAACAAGAATAACGCACCGCAGTAGAAGCCTATCTTTCGTTGCCATGTTTTCTCACAGAACAGATATACGAGCACAAGTATTATAACAAGTACGAGACAAAAAATAGCTGTATATGCCCATCCGTCAACGCTCATCACATTAATCAATGACTTATACCATGTAACAAAGAACATCTCAGACTCTGGCGTAATCTTATCGATGGTCTTAGACCTTGCCATGTCAAGGTTGAATCTGATGTCTCTGTCGCCAGGAGCCAACAGCAATGCCCGCTCATAAGCTATAATAGCATAAGTAATATTATCAAGACGGTAATAAGCATTACCAAGGTTGTAATATATCTCTGGAGAATTTCCTTTTTGCAACAACTCCAGATAGTCTTTTACAGCCTGTTGATAGTTACCTTTTTTATACTCCGTATCTGCATTTTCTTTCGTAATACCAAACGAACATATTGGAATCATTAATAAAGCCAGTATGAGAAGTCTCACCTTGTTCGACGACGCATTCTCTTTTCCTATATTCTTAATCGCCTCCTCTATGCTGGTAATTACAGAAATAGCAGTGTTAAATGTCTTATTCATATTCCCCCTTGCATCTCCAGGTGCATAACGTTCATACTCACACTCGTCAAGCGCATTGATAAAGTCTCCTATAAGAGTTTCATTCACATTAAGTGTGGAAAGGCGCTCACTGATATTGTCACGTGAGAGCTGCTCTATTGGCATGTTAAGTTTATCACCTACATATCCCCACAATGCGCGTAGTACTTCATCATAGAATTCATCAGCCTTTCCCTGTTGCATGAATTCATTGGCTTTCTTCAGCCTTCGACTTGCCGCCTTATTTGCATTCTTGCCTTTCATCTTAACCATGTCTGCATGTTCTATAGCAGTCTTACGGAACATATATAAGAGTCCTATGAAAACAGAGAAGAGCAATAACAGCAACATCCAATAGTTTGCTGACCCAAAGAAGAAATCATTCACCCCTTGGAAATCAGCTTTTCCTTCTTTAATATTGTGAATATCCTCATCTTGGGAAACAGCAAAGTCAGAGATGGAAGAGTTAGATCCATCTCCTTTCTTCACGTCTACTGTAAATGACTTTGTATAAATAGTCTTATAGCTGTTGGCACCAGTATCAAAATACACCAATTTAGCTGGTGGAATGTTAAAGGTACCTTCTTTACGAGGAACAGCAAGGATGTCATAAACGATATTTCCCTCTATGCCATTCTCTGTCAAATGTGTCTTGTCTATTACTTTTGCGTCATACTGATCCCATCCCTCTGGAAACTTAACCTCTGGTTGTTTCATTAGTTTCATATTTCCACTACCGCTGACAACAACTCGTAAATTAAGTGGGTCTCCTGCCTTTATGGCATCTTTGTTAATCTGTCCGGAGATGTTAAAATGGCCTACCCCTCCAGAGAAGTCTGCCGGCTTCGTAGGAAGCGGCTCCACTTGGATTGTCAATCCCGGCGCTTTTATATCACGTCGTTCTTCCTGATAACCGCCACCAGTGATAAATGCGAACGGGTCTCGCGACTCATGCATAATAATACCATGGAATACAATACTCGGAATCTCAAGATTACCTGTCATCTGCGGATACATCAAATATTGGCTCCATGTAACACAATTATATGACTTACCATTAACAGTCTCACGATGATATGTCTTCTGTTGAGGTAACTTAATCTCTTGCGTATGGAATCCTTTCAGCTCTGGCATCTTACCGTCCAGTTGTGTCAGGTCTAACAATGTATATACTTTATAAGTAAGCATAACAGGTTCCTGCTCACGTACTTTTTTCTTATTTGCCGTAACACGAATGAACAAGGCATCAGATGAACTGGGCGACACACGGCGGTCATTAGCGTCCTGTTCCTCATCATTATACTGATTGTTTCCGGATGAAGAAGCTTGAGAGTTACCAGAAGCTGTAATCTTGACAGCATTTGAAGATATGGTCTTTCCACCAGCTATGACTTTTGCAGCTGGCAATGTAAAAGTTCCTTTCTTCTTGATAACAGCCACAAAGGTGTAAGTGTAGGAGGAAGAGCTGCTGGTATGTCCGTTTATCATCTGAAAGCTGGATTGAGATGATTTGCTTGGACCGAAAACTATTTCAATACCATCTGGCAACTTTCCCATCTGAAAGCCATCAACATCCTGTGTATTTACAGTATACTCAATTTGAAACTGCTCTCCAACCATTACATGATTAGGAGCACCAACCGTCACTTTTTGCGCATAAGCAATGATGACGGTAAACAAGCTCAGTATGACTAATCTATATCGTTTCATTGTTTACCAATTCTTTTTCAGATTCCTACGACTCGGTTGTTGCATAGCTTTCTTCAATCGCTGTTGGGTGTCTTTCTCCTTTTGCATAACCGCATTAAGCAATTGCTCAGCATTTTCTTTGCTCATCTGGTCTTTAGGTTGCTGTTTATTTTTATTTTCTTCCTTTTCTTTGTTCTTGTCATTATTATTTTTATCTTTCTGCTCTTTATTATTATCCTTCTTTTTATTGTCTTCTTTAGAATTCTGATTATCTTTATTTTGCTGTTGCTGCTTTTGTTGTTGCTGCTCTCTCTTACATATAATCAGATTCTTGCGAGCATCCTCATCCTTTGGGTTAAGGCGAAGCGCATTCTTATAGTCATCAATGGCCTGCTCATACTCTTTGTTCTTATGATGCATGACACCTTTATTGTAATAAGCTGCTGACCGTCCCGTCTTGTCCATGTCCATGTGGGCAGCTTTCTCAAACATCTCATCTGCTTCCTTGTTGCCTTGCTTCATCATGGCACATGCCAGATTGTATGTGGCTTGCGGGTTGTTTGCATTTTTCTCCAAAGCCTTCCGATAAGCTGTCTCAGCCTGGGCATAGTCACCATTCCGATAAAGGCGGTTACCTTCACGGATTAGCTGACGGTCGGTCTGTGCGTTTATTTGTAATATTCCTGATATGAGTATCAGGAGTGTCATAAATATTTTGTTCATTATTGTCTTTTCTTAAATAAATTCCACCGCTGAGTTATTGGGTTTTTACTCTCAAGAACAAAAACCTCTATCATCAAGAGCAAAATGATTAACAAGCCAACAGCCTGGAACTGTTCATCAAAGTCACTGTAAACAACACTTGTGATGTCACCCTTCTGCATCTTTGCCAGTTCTTTATCAAGACGCTCTTCTGCAATACTACTATTGTCAACATGAAGATAGATACCTTTTCCAGCCTCGGCTACCTTACGACACATGTTCTCATTTAAAGAGGTCATAACCGTATTACCGCTATTGTCTTTAAGATATCCCCCGTCTTTTGTCGGTATCGGAGAGCCTTGCGGAGATCCTATGCCAAGAATAAAGACCCTAATGCCACGTTTCTCTGCCTCTCTTGCCATCTGTTCTGCCTCACCCTCATGATCTTCACCGTCAGTTATAACGACAATTGCCTTTCCTGCTTTATTATCCTGTGTGAAACTATGCATAGATAATTCCAAAGCTCGCCCGATGTCTGTTCCCTGAGACTCTATAAGCGAAGGGTCTATTTCCTGTAAGAACATCTTTGCAGACACATAGTCACTTGTAATAGGCAATTGCACAAAAGCCTCACCGGCAAATACTATTAATCCTATCTTATCGTTTTGGAAATGGTCTACAAGATTTTCAACCATCAGCTTACTCTTCTCCAGTCGTGAAGGCACCACATCCTCAGCAAGCATAGAGTTGCTTATATCTAAAGCTATGATAGTTTCAATACCCTCACGTTTCTCCTTGCTAATCTTAGCACCCATCTGGGGACGAGCCAGCATTACAATAATTAAAGCCAACGCTGATTGCAACAACCAGAATTTTACATGTGGCCGATATTTAGACACTGTAGGGGAAAGTTTTCTCAACAGTTCTATCTCTCCAAAAGCACGAAGGCTTTTGTTTTTCTTTCGCAATTGTATATAGAAGAGTATTGCCAATAATGGAATCAGCAATAACAACCATAAATATATAGGATCCTCGAATCTAAACATTTTCTATTATTCCTTTCATTATGGTATCTTCCTAAATACCGTCATTCTCAATATTAATTCCAACAGGAGAATCAACAACACCCCGACAGCAAAAGGTTGATATGCCTCGAAATATTTCGTCATAGACTTAGACATAATCTTTGTTTTCTCCAGTTTGTCTATGTCCTCATATATCTTTTGCAGTTCAGAGCGACTGGCTGCACGATAAAAATGACCGCTCGTTGTCTCTGCAATCTCCTGCAATGTTTTGTAATCTATCTCCCCCTTGGCACTCATGTATTGTGTCATGCCATTAACTTGTATAGGGAATCGGGTGATACCATTCGTTCCGAAACCAATAGTATAAACTCTGATGCCAAAGCTCTTTGCAATTTCTGCTGCCGTCATTGGAGAAATATCACCACGATTATTGCTGCCGTCAGTAAGAAGTATCACAACTTTACTTTTTGTTTTAGAATCTTTAAGTCGGGACACAGCATTTGCCAACCCCATTCCTACCGCAGTACCATCCTCTATTAAACCATTGGCAGCAAGATCTGTTCTGACATTTTGAAGAAGGTTTATCAAGGATGCATGATCTGTAGTGGCAGGACATTGTGTGAATGCCTCACCGGCAAAGATTGTTAAGCCTATGTTATCATTCGGACGATCTGAAATAAAATCTTTTGCGACATCTTTAGCTACTTCCATTCGATTTGGACTGATATCTTCAGCCAGCATACTTGTTGAGACGTCCATAGCCAACATAATGTCAATACCCTCAACAGACTTATTGCCCCATGGATTAACCGTCTGAGGACGCATCATAACGATAATAAGCAATATAAATGCCAGGCATCTCAATATCATTGGAAGATGGATTAGCCGAATACGAAGGTTCTTGGGAGCATTTTGATATGCATAAGTGTCACTCATGCGCATCGTCGGCTCACTTTTTTTACTAAACCTTACATACCATAAGATATAAGGTATCAGCAAGAGCAATAACAACAGGTATTCACTATTTACAAATCTCATCTTTTTACAATAATAATTGATAAACTTGCCAACCCATATATGCAAGTATAATCACAACAATAATAGACAATATAATTATTAGTAATTTTGACATACGAAGAGAACGGTTGTTGCGTTTCTCTTCTTCAGTAAGATCTTCACCAACCTTTTCAACCACTTCCTCTTCCAACTTTGTCTCATCAATGAACTTCACAACATCTGAAAGATACATGTCGTTCTCGTCATCCAAAACAGAATACTTCGCAAACTTCACAAGGTCAGCTGTCTCAAATAACTGTCGTAATTCTTTTATTTTTGTCTGACTATCATCTTTCCTCAGCTCATCTATAATCTCCTCACTCGTCATCTCTTTGGCATTAAAGCCATAACGAGCCTCAAGATATGTCCTTAATGTATCTGTCAACCTCGTATAATATGTCTTTTGGTCTTCCGAACGAGTTAGTTGCTCTTTCTTAATCTGCTCAATCTCAGACATGGCTTTCTCATGTGGAAGGACTTTCTTCACAAAACGAATATTCGGGAATATCGGATTGTTGTCTTTCATTCGCCGATAAAGATATATTATGCCTGTGATACACAAAACAACAAGAAGCAACCATCCAACTAAAGGAAGCCACTCCGACCATTGGAAAGGATTGTCCATTACATCTTTCTCCGGCTGTATTTGCTCTTGTTGCAGGGTATCAAGTTTTAATGTCTCAACTTTAAAAGGAATACTATTCGTCCTAAATATTTTACCATTCACTTTAACCGATAATGACGGTACTTCATAACTTCCTTCATTCCAAGAGGTTAAAAAGTAAGTCCTTATGTATTGCTTAATACCGTCAGACGTGTTAAGTGTGTCATCCTTTGTCTCAACAACCTCTACACCAGAAGCTATTTCCTGTGTATTCTTGTATACAGGAAACGTGATTTTTGCATCATCGTTGGCAAAGACTGACACATTAAAACCGACCTGATCACCAAGCATGATCTTCACGGAGTCAAGTCTCGCTTCCACCCGATCCTGTGCATATGAGCCAAGGATGAGAGCTATAAGAGATATAAACAGTAATATTGTCTTTTTCATCTAACTTCTTTGAGCAAATAATACCATCAGTTTCTTTACATAATCCTCATGTGTGGCAACAGAGATAAAATCCACATTACTCTTCGTAAAGGTATCATGCAACTGCTCCTGCCTCCTCAGCCAATAAGCGGTATGAGCCCTGCGCAGATTCTTGTCACTGGTATCAATATACATCTCATGACCAGTTTCAGCATCAACAACTTTCATAAGTCCTACATCCGGCAACTCCTTTGCTCTCCTGTCATAAACCTGAATGACAACAATGTCATGTTTCTTATTGGCTATCATCAGTGTGTTTTCGAAAGAGTTCCTGGTGTAGAAATCACTAATAAGGAAAGTCGTACAACGGTGCTTAATCACCTTGGTAAGAAATTCTATTGACATGTTAACATCTGTCTTCTTGCTCTCTGCATGGAAATCAAGCATTTCCCGAATTATATAGAGTATATGTTTGCGCCCTTTTTTCGGCGGAATATACTTCTCTATGCGGTCAGAGAAAAAGATGACACCAATCTTGTCGTTGTTCTGAATAGCACTGAAGGCAAGAGTTGCCGCTATCTCTGCCACTAAGTCTTTCTTCATTCGGACGTTTGTTCCAAACTCCAAAGAGCTGGACACGTCGACAAGTAGCATAACTGTAAGCTCACGCTCTTCCTCAAACACTTTCACATAAGGACGGTGAAAACGGGCTGTCACATTCCAGTCTATATCACGGATGTCATCGCCAAATTGGTATTCACGAACCTCAGAGAAAGCCATACCACGACCCTTAAAGGCAGAATGGTACTGTCCTGCAAAGATGTTCTGACTTAAGCCACGGGCTTTAATCTCAATCCTCCGTACTTTCCTAAGAATCTCAGATGTCTCCACTTGCCAATAAATGTGTTTAGGGCACTTCTACGTTATTGATAATCTGGCTTACAATCTCCTCACTTGTAACATTGCTTGCCTCTGCCTCATACGAGAGTCCTATACGATGGCGAAGAACATCATGTACAACAGCACGGACATCCTCAGGAATAACATATCCGCGACGTTTAATGAAGGCGTAAGCTTGCGCAGCCTTAGCAAGATTAATACTTGCTCGCGGACTACCTCCGAACGTAATCATCTGCTTCAACTCTGAAAGTTTGTAATGCTCTGGATAACGTGTCGCGAAGACTATGTCTGTAATGTATTGTTCTATTTTTTCGTCAAGATATACTTCCCTAACGAGTTCACGAGCTTTCAATATCTCATCTGTTGTGGTCACAGAAGTGACAACAGGCAGACTGGAGTTCAGATTCTCGCGAATTATCAGCTTCTCTTCCTCAAATGTGGGATAGTCAATTACCACCTTCAACATGAAACGGTCTACTTGAGCCTCCGGAAGTGGGTATGTTCCTTCTTGCTCAACTGGATTCTGTGTCGCCATCACCAGAAATGGATTGGGCAACGGGAAGGTCTGCTCCCCTATTGTCACCTGATGTTCTTGCATGGCTTCCAATAAGGCGCTTTGTACTTTTGCAGGAGCACGGTTAATCTCATCTGCAAGGACAAAGTTGGCAAATATCGGACCTTTCTTCACTTGGAAATTCTCTTCCTTTTGTGAATATATCATTGTACCAATGACATCTGCTGGCAACAAGTCTGGCGTAAACTGTATTCTACTGTATTTAGAGTCAATCAACTGAGCCAAGGTTTTTATGGCTAATGTCTTTGCCAATCCAGGAACGCCCTCCAACAAGATATGTCCATCGCTGAGCAGTCCTATTAATAGAGAATCTATCAAATGTTTCTGCCCGACAATAACTTTATTCATGCCTTCAGTAAGATTGACAACAAATGAACTCTGTTCCTTAATCCGCTCGTTCAATTCACGAATTAGTATCGCCTCTGTCATAACCGAATCTTTTTCTTGTTTATATATGTTGAAAATTAAACGCAAAAGTACAACATAAATAGATGATGTGCGAAAAATAGCACCTAAATAATATTAAAAAAGTTTCTTAAAACACAGATTTTAAGAAACTTTTTCAATAGTGAGCCGGTTTAGCTACAATCATTTGCTTTTCTTTACTTGCACTCTGGGCACTTTCATCTGTTCACCTTCTCCCATTTCATCCTTACCGTTAAGGACTTGGAAATAAATAATCATACCAGAGCCAAGTGTGCGATCACAGAAACGTTTCATAGTCTGTCCTTTTCTTAGGGTGACAGTTGAGTCTACTCCTATTATTCTATATGCGCCATATCGCAGACGAGGATCCTGATTGATCTTTTCCAAGTCGATATTATTTTGTGGCGTAGTGTCAACTTCAGGCTTGACGGTTTCTGCCGTATCTTTTATATTTGCGGAGGCTGTATCAGAAGCAACTACCTTTGCTTCGTTCTTTTCTGGTGACGCCTGTCCGCTGCTTAAGCGTCCTGCAACAAATCCTATCGCAAGACAGGCTAATGCCAATAGTGATAATAATAACGCATTATTCGTTTTTTTGCTTTTTGGCTCATCAACGTATGCGTCGGTGAGAGCGAGTTTCTCATTAGCAGAGCTCTCTTGTACAGCACTTACTTCATTTTCAATAACATTCTCCTTTTTTACAGGACTATCTTCTTCGATAGGATATTCTTTTGCGACAGTATTTTTTTCGTTGGTAGGATTCTCTTCGTTAGTAAGATCTTCTTCGCTGATGGGACTTTCTTCGTTGATAGGATCTTCTTTTACTGTTTCTTCTTTGGATGATTCAACTACTGTGATTTCCTCCGTAGCATTTTCTGTCACAGGCTCCACAATAAGCTTGTCTGTAGCAGTTGTTTTCTCTACCTCTGAGCCATCTATACTGGAAAAATCCACGTTCTCGTTTACTGGTACTGTCTGAAACTCTGAGAATGGTCTGTTAACCAAGTCACGCATGGAAGTGTCGGGTGTAAAAGAGACTTTGTCATGACTTTCTATTACGACACGCTCACCCGTGTTGACATTAACACTCTCACGTGCTTTTACAGTTGTAATCTTAAAAGCTCCCAGACCTTTTATCTTTACGAGTTTGTCTTTTTCCAATCCCTCATGGACAAGACTGAACATCTCGGTAATAAAGTTTTCAACAGCACCTTGGGGAAGCTTATGTTTCTTGGCAACGATTTTTGCCAAATCTTTATTATATAGTGTCGCCATAATTATTCATCTCCTTTCTTTATCTTGTCCTTCATCTGCATGGTAGGCTTGAAATTCAACACGAGTTTCGGTGGCACCAACATACGTTGTCCTGAGACAGGATTGACCATAATACGCTCAAGACGTTTCTTTACCTCAAAAATACCAAGTTTGATGATACATACAGAATCACCTTCTGTAAAGTTCTTACCCATAGTGTCTACGACACTTTGTACAAGCTTACGGGTGTCTTCCAATGAGTATCCCGTCTTTTCCGCCAGTTTTGATATGTATTCTTTATTATTCATTATAATAATTATGATTTTATTTCCGCATAAAGATCAAATGCCTCGGCGTCTGTTATGCGAACATTGTAGAAACATCCCGTACGAAGACGCCTTGACGTGGCAGGGATTAGTACTTCCGGGTCTACCTCGGGTGAACTGAACTCTGTACGCCCAATATAATAATCTCCTTCCCTACGGTCAATCACGACCTTCATCTCCTCACCTATCTTTGACTCTTCTATTTCTGAGCTTATTTCCTGTTGAAGGGACATCAACTTATCAAGACGTGCCTGTTTTACTTCTTCCGGAACATCATCTTGATAGTTAATTGCACTATATGTGCCTTCTTCTTCGGAATAGGCAAAAGCACCCATACGCTCAAAGCGAGTCTCACGAACAAAGTCCAACAGCTCCTCGAAGTCCTGCTCTGTCTCTCCGGGAAAACCGACCATCAACGTCGTTCGAAGACAAATACCTGGTACTCTTTTTCGAATTGCTTTAATAAGCTCAATAGTCTCAGCCTTTGTCACGTTCCTATGCATGCGTTCCAACATATTATTGGAAATATGTTGAAGTGCTATGTCCAGATACTTACATACATTCGGTTTCTCGCGAATAACATCAAGCAGCTCCATCGGGAACTGGTTAGGATATGCATAGTGCAGGCGAATCCACTTCACTCCTTTCACATCTGCCATCTTACGGATGAGTTCAGCTATTTGTCTCTCGCCGTTTAAATCCACTCCGTAATATGTAAGCTCCTGCTCAATTATCTGAAATTCTTTAACACCTTGAGCCACAAGTTCCTCCACCTCTTTTATAATCTCTTCCTGAGGACGACTTACATGCTTTCCAGTAATCAACGGTATGGCACAATATGCGCAACGCCGGTCGCATCCTTCTGCAATCTTTACGTATGCATAATGTTTCGGTGTGGTAAGATGTCTGTGCCATGCAGACACTTCATTATGACAGTCCTGTACAGAATAGGCATTGGGCAGGTCATTCAACAAATCATGGAAATTAAATTTGCCATAAAACTTGTCAACCTCTGGTATCTCCGCCTTCAAGTCTTCCATATAGCGCTGTGAAAGACACCCCATTACATATAGGTGGCTGAGCTTTCCACTTTGCTTTCGCTCAACAAACTCCAAAATAGTATTTATACTTTCCTCCTTTGCGTCACCAATGAACCCACAAGTATTTATAATGGCTATCTCACCTTGAGGACGTATGGCATCATGCGAGCATGAATACCCTTTCCGTTCAAGTTGGCTCATCAGTCTCTCTGAATCCACCAGATTCTTTGAGCAACCTAGCGTAATGACATCTATGTGATTTTTTTTCAACGTAGTAAAGGAATCCTGTGATGTTATAAGATCTTATCTCTACTGGTCACCAAAAAGCGAGTCTACAAATTGCTCCTTGTTAAATAATTGGAGGTCTTCCATACCCTCACCGAGACCGATGTATTTTACAGGGACTTTCAATTGGTCGCTTATTCCGATAACAACACCTCCCTTTGCGGTACCGTCAAGTTTGGTGATGGCCAACGATGTGATCTGGGTTACCGCAGAGAATTGTTTCGCCTGCTCAAAGGCATTCTGCCCGGTACTGCCGTCCAAAACGAGCATCACCTCATCTGGTGCCTCGGGGAGAACTTTCTTCATCACATCTTTTATCTTCTTTAACTCATTCATCAGACCAACTTTATTATGAAGTCTGCCAGCTGTGTCTATGATGACAACATCTGCGTCATTGGCCTTAGCAGAGCTAAGTGTATCAAAGGCAACTGAGGCAGGGTCACTACCCATTTGTTGTTTTACTACAGGTACTCCTACCCTCTCACCCCAGATGCAGATTTGCTCAACGGCTGCAGCCCTGAAGGTATCTGCTGCTCCGAGATAAACTTTCTTCCCTGCTTTCTTGAATTGCCATGCTAACTTACCGATAGTAGTTGTCTTGCCAACACCATTAACTCCCACAACAAGGATTACGTATGGACGATGGTCGGTTGGAAGGTCCCAATTCTCATTGTTCTCCGTATTGTTTTCCGTGAGTAATTCGGCTATCTCTTGCCTTAAGATGCCATTTAGCTCTGAAGTTGATACATATTTATCTCTTGCCACCCGTTCTTCTATACGTTGGATTATCTTCAACGTAGTATCTACTCCGACATCCGACGTAATAAGCACCTCTTCCAAATCGTCAAGAACATCATCATCAACTTTTGATTTACCGGCAACGGCACGAGTTAATTTAGTAAAAACGCTTTCCTTTGTCTTTTCTAATCCTTTATCAAGCGTTTCTTTTTTCTTTTTGTTGAATAAACCGAACAAACCCATAATTAACTAATTTTGTGCAAAGGTAATGCAAATCGAAGACATATCAAAACGAATTGATTCTTTTTTGAGTTTTTTGCTTTTGTAATGTGCTTAATTAAGTGATTTTTCAATGAAAGATTTGGTAATTCGCACATTAAACATTACCTTTGCAACTCATTATAATTAAACATCATGTCAGAAACTATAGTAAATACGACAAACGAAGAAAAGCGCAGCTTGAGCTTCGTTGAGCAGTTTGTAGAGGAAGATCTTGCTGAAGGCAAGAATGAAGGACGCATACAGACACGTTTCCCACCTGAGCCTAACGGATATTTGCATATTGGACACGCCAAGGCTATATGTATGGACTTCGGTGTGGCAGAGCATTACAACGGTGTATGTAACCTGCGTTTCGATGATACAAATCCATCAAAGGAAAACAACGAGTATGTTGAGAATATCCTTAACGATATTTCATGGCTTGGATTCAAATGGGGAAATATATATTATGCCTCCGACTATTTCCAGAAACTATGGGACTTTGCCGTCTGGATGATAAAGAATGGACATGCATATGTTGACGAGCAGACCTCAGAGCAGATCGCCCAGCAGAAAGGCACTCCTACCGAACCAGGAGTCGCAAGTCCTTATCGTGACCGCCCGGTTGAGGAAAGTCTGCAATTGTTTGAGAAGATGAACACTCCTGAGGCAGTGGAAGGCTCAATGGTGCTTCGTGCAAAACTCGATATGGCTAACCCAAACATGCACTTCCGTGATCCTATTATCTATAGGATTATTCATACTCCACATCACCGAACAGGAACTAAATGGCACGCATACCCGATGTATGACTTTGCCCATGGACAAAGTGACTTCTTCGAGGGTGTAACCCACTCTATCTGTACACTTGAGTTTGTGCCTCACCGCCCATTATATGACAAATTTATCGATTTCCTTTTGGAGAAAGAAAATCATAAATTCATTGAAAATGGTGGAAGCATCGAAGAGCTTTCAAAGAAATACCGCCCACGCCAGATAGAGTTCAATCGTCTGAACCTTACTTACACAATGATGTCAAAGCGAAAGCTGCTGGCTCTCGTTGAGGAAAAACTGGTAAGCGGATGGGATGACCCTCGTATGCCTACACTCAGCGGTATGCGACGCCGTGGATATTCCCCTGAAAGCATACGCAATTTCATTGACTCCATCGGATATACTAAATTTGACGCACTCAATGACATGGCATTATTAGAGGCTGCTGTTCGCGATGATCTTAATAAGAAATCATGCCGTGTGTCAGCAGTCGTCAATCCCGTTAAGCTTGTGATAACGAATTACCCGGAAGGTCAGTCTGAGGAGATGGTTGCAGTAAACAACCCTGAGAATGAAGCCGACGGAACACATAACATTACATTCTCAAAGAATCTATGGATAGAACGTGAGGATTTCATGGAAGACGCACCTAAGAAATTCTTCCGTATGACTCCTGGAAAAGAGGTACGCCTTAAGAATGCATATATAGTGATGTGTACCGGATGCAAGAAAGATGAGAACGGAAATGTCACAGAAATCTATGCTGAATATGATCCGACAAGCAAAAGCGGCATGGAGGGTGCCAACAGAAAGGTCAAAGGTACACTTCACTGGGTAAGTGCTGACTATTGTGAAAAAGCAGAGGTCCGCATTTATGACCGTCTCTTTAGCGTAGAGAATCCAAGTGCTGACGAACGTGACTTCCGTGAGCTTCTCAATCCTGAAAGCTTACGTGTCCTCGACACATGCTACGTGGAGCGTTATCTAAAAGAAAAGAAACCTGGCGACTACCTCCAGTTCCAGAGAATCGGATATTTCATGCTCGATCCAGACAGCACACCAGAGCACCTTGTATTCAATAAGACTGTAGGGCTTAAAGATACTTGGGCTAAACAGAACAAGTGATATAAAACATGGAGAAATACTTCCGCTCTCATAGTTTTCGCAAACTTCTTCATCGCTATGAGGACATGCGCGACAATGGGGTCAGTAGTTACTTAGAGGCAGAAGAACTTACTGACATTGCGGAGTATTATTATTCCATGGGGCAGAAAAACAATGCGATGGAGGCAATAGACCTTGCACTGGAGATTTTTCCAGGCACATCGGCTCCCCTCGCATTCAAGGCACGTATGGCATTAGTGTATGACAACGACCCTGACGAAGCCACAAGAATATTGGAACAGATTAACGACAAAAGTGATCTGGAGTATATCTACACTAATGCCGAGATAATGTTCTCATATTATTCCAGTGATAAAGTCGACGCTTATCTGCAACAACATCTATACGATGACTTTGGCTACTCTGAGAATGGTTCCGGAAACAATTCTAATGAGAATGAAGATGCGGAAGATTTCATACTCGACGTAGCTAATCTTTTTGCTGATTATGAGGAGATGAGGCTCGCAAAGAAATGGCTGAGCCGCTCACACCTCACCGATACGGACGACTACAAAGAGGTGCTTGGAAGAGTCTTGATTTCTGAAGGAAAGTTTGAGGAGAGTGAGAAACTCTTCAATGAGCTTATAGATAAAGATCCTTACTCTGAGAGATACTGGAACCACTTAGCCTCTTCGCAGTTCCTCCATAACAAGTTCAACGACTCTATATCGTCAAGTGAATACTCCATAGCTATCAATCCTAATGATGAGGAGGCGATACTAAACAAGGCTAATAGTCTATTCTCAATAGGCAACTACCAAGAAGCTCTTATATACTATAAGAAATTCACGGAGCTTCAACCTGACAATGAAGTCGGGGAAATGTTTCAGGGAATAACGTTGAACTACCAAAACAGACCAGAGGAGGCATTGCTTCATCTGCAGAAAGCCTTAAGCATCGTAAGCGAAGAAAGTGAGGATTTATCACCGAATTATCAGCAGATACTGCAAGAAATAGCTTTCGTGGAAAGCCATTTGGGACACCTTGATAATGCTTTGCAATACATGGACAGACTGGAAGAGGTTAATCCGTCTCCACTCAACGATGTCATGCGTGGATATTTCTATCTGGAACAGGGAAAGACAAGACAGGCTATGACTTGTTTTCAAGGGGCTCTTACTGACTCTGAGTCCACTCCGGAGATAGTGTTCCATATCGCTATCGCAATATATGACCATGGATTTCTCAATACGGCATACAAAATGTTTAAGTCTCTCATCTCTGATGCACCAAACGACTGGAATGACGGCTATGCCTACTATGCACGATGCTGCTACGAACGAGGCGATATGGAACAATACAGCGATGCTCTAAAAACCGCCATAACAAAAAATCCTGAAGAGGCACGGATGGTTCTTAGCGACCTTTACCCTGAGGGTACGGAACCGGCAGACTATCCTCTCTACCCACTAAACTCAACATTATTATGAATATCATCACTTCACTGTTAGGACACCTCAACTATGGTACAATTTTCTTCCTAATGCTACTTGAAAGTACTGTGATACCAGTACCGTCAGAGCTTGTCGTATCACCTGCCGCATATCATGCGGCAGGAGGGAATCTAAATATCTGGCTCGTAATATTGTTTGCCACACTCGGTGCCGACTGCGGGGCAACGGTCAACTATGTAGCGGGATACTATCTCGGTCGTCCTATTATTTACCGATTTGCAAATAGCAAATGGGGAAAGATGTGTCTTCTCAACCAGGAGAAAGTTGAGAAAAGCGAGAGATATTTTGATGACCACGGTATGGTTGCAACTATAACAGGAAGACTAATACCTGGTATTCGCCATCTTATTTCTATCCCCGCAGGCTTGGCAAAGATGAACTACTGGAAGTTCTTACTCTACACTACTATCGGTGCAGGAGTATGGAACTGCATCCTTGCAGCACTGGGATGGTGGATGCACTCTTTTGTTCCGGAGAACCAGCTAAATGACAAGATTGCGGAGTATGGTGACTACATCAAATTTGCGATTCTTGGCATCCTGGCACTTGTTATCGTCTTTTTCCTAATAAAGCACTTCACTAAGAAGAAAAAAGAATGATGCTACATCATATTATTGATGACATCCAGCATCTCGTTGTAGCCATTTACTTCATGATAGCGCACTTTGCTCGTTGACATTTCATTGCATAGACACACACCTCGGCAGCACTGTCCATATCCTCAGCAAACTTCCGCTCTCCCTGACTGTCCGTAAACACATAATCCAGGATGTGCTTCTTGGCTGGATATGCTTTATCCACTGTCTGGCGACTCTTCTCCTGTGTAAAGATGTCTGTGTCGTAGGTCTGCTCGGTACGGTTATAACTGATGTGCTCTACAATCATCGTTGCTTTTTGTTCCTTAATGATTTTGATGACTTTGCGGATAAACTCTTCTGGGTTGTTCTTGAATAGCAACAATCGTGCTGGCAGGATGCCTTTCAAGATGCGTACCACCGTCCTTCTTGTCAATGTAGCACCTCGGGCAATATCACCTACCAAGTCGTATGGAACATTAGAGGTGCTTACCTCGCGCATCTCCTGACGGCGCGTTTCTACCCTACTATCAAAGTCTGTTCCCTCTCCCTGCTGTCCTGTGGTCACCACATATTTCAGCGGCGTAACGGTTAGGTCGTTGTCAATAGCAGCAACCGACTTCTTAATCAGTTCCTCGCTATCGTAGTGAACGGTATAGACGTAGCGATGGTTGATTTCTGCCCACAGGCGTTTGAATTCTTCTTTGCTGGCATTCTCATTCAGTTTCTCATTGACAACTTCCGCTTTATCATTGCCATCTTCAACCATACCCTCCAAGGCTGACGGGTCGAAGATGCCTTGTATCAAGCGATGCACCTGCTCGCTGATAGGCTGCAACTTTTTCGAGAGTGGCGCCAATGTGCCTTTCTCCATATCGTTGTGATAGGCTGACAAAATATTGCCCTTCTCGTCTGTATAATCATTATCATAGAGATAACTAACTATGCTGGCTGCTTCTTGACTGCTGATGGTATAACGCTCCGTTCCAACCATAAACGTCTTGCCTTCGAAATAGGCGACAGTAGCCTGAGTGGGACGTTTGCGAAGTGCCTCACGAGTCTCCTTTTGTAAGTCATCCACGAAAGTGCTGTAACTCTCATTGGCTATCACTGTCAGTTTGTTGATGTCGTGAACAGCATCACCTAATCGCTCAGCATCCAGAGCACGATGCTGTCGAAATAGATATAGGCCTGGGCACCCAACAGGTTCTGCACTGTGATCCCCTTCACCTGTATCTTCTTCACCAACTTCTGGCGATATGCATCGTAGGCATCGAGCGCATAGATACAGTTATGCGAGGTCTTATGAGTGGCCGAGTAGTTCAACACAAACAGCGGCTTAAAGTGCTTCAACGCTTTCTGAGTGGCAGCCCCCTCCATCTTCTGCGGCTCATCCATGATAATGATGGGACGGTTGGCGGCAATCACATCAATGGGTCGGCGACTCTGGAAGTCATCACGCTTGGTGTACATAATCAGACTCACCTTGTTTTTTGCTCCTTCCTTGAAGTCACGAGCAAAAGCCTGGGTATTGATAATCATCACATTGATGGAGGCATCGCTACTGAACCCGTCTATCTGAGTCAGATTCGAACTATCATAGATAAAGTAGCGGGCTTTCTTACCGTATTGTTCCATGAAGTGCTCTTCGAGCATCGAGAAACTTTTCTGCACACCCTCGCGAATAGCGATACTTGGCACTACCACGATAAACTTCGACCAGCCATAGCGTTTGTTCATCTCGAACATCGTCTTGATATAGACATACGTCTTACCCGTACCTGTCTCCATCTCGATGTCAAGCGAACAAGCACCCAGTCCGTCTTGCTTCACCAGCTGTTTACTCTGAGGGATCTTTGCTTCCACCTGCATCTTCCTGATGTTCTGGAGCAGTTGGGCATCCGTCAGTTCCACATCATTGTTTCGCCAACCCACATACTCCTCGTCAAAAGTTATCTGTCCTTTGCGTTTACCCAAGTCACGACGATATTGCGCATTCGTCTTCGACGGCTGTCCTGCAAACACATTTACCGTCTGCTCCACCGCCTCTGTCTGGTATTGTTGTATCTTAAATTTGAACTTCATTTTCTTTGTCAATAAATGCCTTTATACTATAAAGTGGGATGTTTTCCATCCATTCCTGGTCAATATAAGGCTTCATAGAGCAACGCAAGCCCTTCAGATGCTTTTCTGCGTGATCTATTCGGACAAACTGAGAAAGCGACTTGCTTTTCACGTTCTCCTCAGCCTTTACCTCAATGGGAATCACGCGCTTGTCTGTCTGCACAAGGAAATCGACTTTAACTTTAGAATTTTCCTTAGAATAATAGTATATGACTAAATTCTCAGAAGTAACTAGTTGTTCTAAAACATAATTCTCAGTAAATGCCCCTTTATACTCCTTAAACACATCATTATTCACCAACATCTTACCTGCAGAAACTTTGCTCAATGCTCCCAAAAGCCCAACATCGAGTAGGTATAGTTTGAAAGCATCAAAATCTTCATAAAACTTCAAAGGTTGTTCTGGCGAATTACAGCGATGAATTTTGTAGGTTAATCCTGCATCAACCAACCATTGTATTGCTACCTCAAAATCTTTTGCGCGCCCGCCTTTACGGACTGCTCCATAAACGAACTTTTTGTTTTCTTTTGCCAACTGTGCCGGTATGCTGTTCCACACCATCCTAACACGCTCTGTATCATTTCCGGCATGCTTGGAAATGTCATTAGCATACGACGCAAGAATCCTGTCCTGTATCTCCCTGACATTGAGCACGTCCTCTGTAGTTACCCATTCCAGTACAGCCTCAGGCATTCCGCCTACATAGAAATACTGCCGAAGCAGGTCTTTCAGATAGTGGTCCACTGCTGTAAACGAATCCCACTCGCAGTCCTTCACCATCTTTTCGAGCACGGCATTTCCTTTAGCCCAAATAAACTCTTCAAAAGTCATTGGGTACAGCCTTAACATATTAACTTTGCCTACAGGATATGATTCACCTGGATGATGCACAACACCTAACAACGAGCCAGCCACCACGACGTGTTGTTCTGGGGCATCTTCACAGAAATATTTCAATGAGGTTATACCTTTTGGAGCATCTTGAATCTCATCAAAGAAAATCAGTGTACGTCCTGGCGTGATGCGTTGACCGGTGTTTGCAACTATATCACGGAGAATACGATTAGGAACCAAATCATCCAGAAACATGGTCTTAGCAAATTCTTGCTCTGAGCAATTGATATAGACCATGTTCTCATATTCATTCTTTCCAAACTCTTGCAGCAACCAAGTCTTTCCGACCTGACGGGCACCTTCCAGGATGAGGGGCTTCCTGCGGGGAGACTCTTTCCATTTTAAAAGCGAATTATAAAGTGCTCTCTTCATATCCCAATATCTTTATTTTAAAACAACTGTGCTGCAAAAGTACATTTTTTCAATGACTTACACAAGCTTCCTACACTTTTATTGACGAATAGACAACATATTTACGCATTTTTATGGACGAATAACAAGTGTTTATAAACACTTTTATGGACGAATATTGATATATTTGATACATTTTTGTGGACGAATACCTATAGAATTCTCCTGATGGTGTCCTTGCTATAGTGCTCGAATATCTGTTCGAAGTTGTCGGCTACGTTGTCGTTGGCGAGACTGATGTCGCGCATCACGAAGTAGTAGGGTTGTTGCTTGGCAATTGCGGTGATGGTGGTCTCATTCACATTTTCATCGAAGCAAGCCAACAGGTAGCCGTCAGCCACGTTCCAAACAGTCTTGCCTGCTATCTCTGTCTGCTCAATCTTTGCACTCAGCTCTATACCGAGTTCTATCATCGTCTGGAACAGCAGGTCTTCTTCCGTGCGGTCGGACTTGATGTTATTGGCAAACAAGTTTCCTTCGCTAAACTCTGCTGGCGTGTAATACACATCCTCCATATTCGATGAGTCGAGTTTCAGCACACGGAAACCTGTATCCAGATCTTGTGTGGTTAAGGGCGATTCGTCCTTGATTTTCTTACCTGCTCTACGGATACGCTCCTTACCTATCTCACAGATATTATTATAT
>CAJOPT010000049.1 GCA_905236455.1 uncultured Prevotella sp.
CAGCTCGGAGGCACAGGCACATACGAGCTCCGCCTCGTCTTCGACGACTACTATTTCTATGCGGACATAACATTATAATAATGTACGAGCGAGAGAAAAAGTGATTTAACTCCGAGCTCATCTGCATCTGGAAGATGGGCTCGGGCATTATTATCGTATATCGTATTTATAACCTTATAAAGAACCATACACTATGAAAAAGTTTATATTTATTTCTCTGTTTGCAACATGTTCTATTCTGTCACAAGCCCAGCTCAAGGTTGACTCTAATGGTAGAACTCAGCTTGGTTACAATGCTAATGGTAGCACATCGCAACTTAATGTAATAACAAGTGGGTACAATGGTATTTATACAGAGGTGGTTCCTGGTGCTACAGAGTATTGTTCTCCATCTACAATAAAAATAGCTGCTACCGGATATACGTCTCATCTTGGAGTGGAAAGATCCTATGGCTTGAAAGGCACAGCAACAGGTGATGGAGACGGTGGCAGATGTTATGGTGTGTTTGGTGAGGCATATGGTGGAACCTATGGCTATAACTACGGCGTATTTGGACGCATTCCAACTGGAAAACTCGGTGTCGGTGTGTTTGGCACCTCATATTCCAGTTTGGTAGGCGAGATCCTCTCTACAAGTTATGCAGGTTTTTTTCAGGGTAATGTAAAAATCACGGGAACCTTAGATGCAACATTGTTGACAAAGGGTGCTCCAAGCTTAAATGACCGCAATGGTTTGTCATCATTGTCTGCATCATCCATGACAGAACATTTATCAGGACTTGAGGCAAACACCTTTTATTATGAGATGCCGCAATCTTCAAATCTGAGAAATGACACAATTCTGGAAGATACAGATGTAGAATTGAATGCAGAAGAAAGGCAGTTATACTCCAAGCAGCATTATTCTTTAGATCCTAATCAATTGGAAGAAGTCTTTCCTGACCTCGTATATGATAACTCGGATGGTTCGAAAAGCATCAACTATGTTGAGATGGTTCCGATTCTCGTTCAGGCAATCAATGAGCTGAAATCGGAGATATCCGAGCTAAGAGGCGTGGAAACAAAGCCAGCGACACGTTCAGCAGACAGTAACACCGATAGTGCAGATAAGGTGATATTGTTATCGTTAGGCGAGAATAAGCCCAATCCGTTTACCAACACTACAACTATTCCAGTTTGTATCCCAGAAAGTGTTGAGAAGGCTTTCATCTATGTCTATGACCTCACCGGCAAGAAGGTGCAGCAAGTGGATATTGCTGTTCGTGGCAAGCAGAGCGTTACACTTGGTTCTTCAGCCCTTACAGATGGCATGTATCTCTACAGCCTCATTGCTGATGGTAAGGTTGTGCAGACACGTAGAATGATTGTTGAAAAATAAGTAAACATATTTAGCTATGCGACGTTTATTATTTATCTTAATAATATTATTATGTCCATCATTGGTCTTTGGACATAATACCCGCGATTATGTCATCAAGTTTGATGTGTCAGATTTCTTGTTCAAGCAAGAAGGTAATTACACTCACATTATATCAAGGCGACATGATACATACCTGAAAGAAGACACTCTTTTACCTGCGCTCCCATATACAACAGTTCGTGTACTAATACCGTCGGATTGTTCTTTCGTGGATTATCAATGCGACATTGATGAATCATATATTACGGAATTAATCTTATCATCCAATCCGAAGGCAAGTCCTACCAATAATTCTTTAGGTGGCATTCATAACACACAAAGTAATTATAATAAAGATCAAACTTACCCTTCTGCACGTATTAGCTATGCTGGTGCAAGTGGTGTTTATGGTTTCCGTTATGTGTCTTTTTCTGTGTCACCTTTCCGTTATGATGCAATGACACATAAACTGTATTTGGCTAGCACAATGAAATTTCGTCTTTCGTTAAAAAAAACAGATGGAAGAGAGCAGCAGGGCAGTACACCGCCCTCAAATTTTCAACAAAGGAACTACCGCAATTACATTCAATCCATAATAGTAAATGCGAATGAAATGGATGTGTTTTATCCTGTAGAATCATCTTATTTGTCCAAATTTAAATCAAGGACAAATGATGATGTAGATTATCTAATAATTACGTCTTATGCCCTCTCTTCGTCTTTTAATAAACTGTTGAAATGGAAACGACAAAAAGGTATCAGAACAAAAATCCTAACGACAGAAAACATATATGCTAATTATAGTGGAAGTACCAACCAGTTAAAAATTAAGAATGCAATAAAATACTACGTAGATAATAAAAATACAAAATATGTCCTTCTTGGTGGCGATAACAATGTAGTTCCTGTGCAATACTGCCATATGATTCTTGGCGGCCGTAGTAGACAGATACCTGTTGATTACTATTATTGTTGTTTTAATCAGATGTCATGGCCCGCAGAAGTTACAGATCTTATCACATCAAATAATACCAACGTACTTGATACCGATGTGGCTTTATCACGACTTCCAGCTTCCAATTCCACACAGGTTGATAACTTCGTGAACCGTGTAATTGCTTACGAAAAAGGTTCGAATTATTCTTCATGGAATAATAACCTGTTAATGTCAGGATGTCAGGTTTCCAGCGATACACTGACATGGGTGAACATGAATACCAGTGACGTTAAGTTTAAAGGCAATATCATTTATAATACATATATTCAGCCATACTGGAGTGGCACAAAGGTTGAGCTATTTGATTCTGCATTTACCCATGACAATATACATGCGGCATTGTCTTCAGGTTATAAATTCGTGAACGTGGACACTCATGGCGATTCATTATGTTGGTATACCTATGAGGGGACGTATTCATCATTAAGTGCTGTCAATCTAAATAATCCACGTCCTACTATTATTACGACTACAGCTTGCCATACAAACTGGTTTGATAGCTATACCGATTGCCTTAGCAAATCATTTCTCTGTTCCGCAAATACAAATGTTTTGGCATATTGGGGATGTTCAAGGGAGGGATGGTATTCTTATGCCGTTTATATTCTTGGCATGTCACAAGAATTCGTTGCCCAGTTTTACCACATATTGTTTAATGTGCCAGTTCCAAAGTCATTTGGTATAATCCATAATACTGTAAGAAATAACTTTCTTCATTCTATCCCATCCGATTATCACAAGTGGCTTCTACTCGGTATGAATGCTATGGGTGATCCGGAGATGCCAATATTTGTCAATTCACCTAGCAATGCACTAAATCCCTCTGCAACCTTTATTGATGGTACTCTGTCTATCCATTCTAATCTGACGGGTTGTAGAGTATGTATAATGAGTAGCAATGACAACGGCGCATCATACTATGATGTACAAGAAGATACAGGAAATAACACCGTTGATTTCACTTTTTATCCGACATATCCGACATGTAAAATCTGTGTGACTAAACAGGGATATGTCCCAGTTATACTCACATTAACCAATAACACGTATATCCAAAATGAGACATTCACGGGCTACAATACAATAAGTAAGCCTGGGCATGCGTTTATTGGCAAAGATGTAACAACTTCCAAACCTCAAGGTCCTGTGATAATACAGAGCGGGAGCCTGACAATATCTAAGCCAACAGATGTGAATATTAAAAATGACTTTGAGGTCAAACAGGGTGCAGTCTTTAAAATAAACTTCAACTAAAAAATCAAGATCAATGAAACGTTATAGCTTTATTATTGTCCTGCTTGCAATGGTTCAAGGTATGGCGGGTCATACGTTTGAAAAGGAACTCGTTTTCCGCTTTGCTCCGGAGGACTTTACGGTGGATGAATCAGTCCACTATGTCAATGACGAATACAAGATGGTCTATAATGCAGAAGGATATATTCTTCCGTGCCTTTGGCTATGGCTATACTTGCCTGCCAGCCAGCGCGTCAAGGATGTGAAGTGCCAAGTGGACGAGGCGCAATATATGACTGACGTGGCTCTTTCGTGGGCTCGGGTTGGTGCTCAGGCACCAGCCCATTCCTCGCAGACACCCAAACGTGCTTCTGCATCTGGGTACAACACAGAGATAGACTATGAGGCTGGCACGAATTCTTTTTACTTCGAGATATATCCTGTGACATATTTCTCCACTCTCAGCACTCTGTGGCTTGCGAGCGAAATCCGCATTACCTTGAACATTGAGGAAGACGACAGCATATTCCAACCTCTTATCCGTGAAGGCCGCACATGGACTTGTACAGACGGCTCAAACCGGTACACTTACTCCATATCTGGCGACACAATCAGACGGGCCAGCCTCTATAATAAGCTTTACCGCACCGAAGCCGACGGCACGCGGCATATGGTGGGAGCTGTACGTGAAGAAGGAAGGCGGGTGTATCTTTATTCGTCCAATGACGACACAGAGCGTACCATATATGATTTCCTTGCCAGTACCGCGGATTGGCAGGATCCGTACACCTCTCCTTATATCAACTTCAGATACAATAAACCCAGCCTGTGGTTCGGATATTACATCCTTGACACCTTGAGCAGCAGCCGCACCGTTGAAGCCGAGGGGGTGATACGCCGCTATGAGCACCTCAGCACCAAACACTGGAAAGGAAAGGACGACAATATCTCTCATTTCCTGTGGATAGAGGGCCTTGGCACATTATATAATCCCTTTAAGCCAAGTTCTTGGCAGACACAGGACGAGCAGCTGCTTACATGCTATGATGCCGATGGCACATGTCTTTACGACAGCACTCATGGCATGACCTTCAGTACCAAAGACGGTATCGAGGCAATGGAAAATGGAAAATCAATAATGGATAATGCCATCTTCGACCTCAGTGGCCGACGACTCGCTGCGCCACCAGCAAGGGGATTATATATAGAGGACGGGAAGGTGGTTAGACAAACTCACC
>CAJOPT010000050.1 GCA_905236455.1 uncultured Prevotella sp.
GAATCTCCTCTAAACTCTGCCCCAAAGTGTGACGCGTGACGCAAAAATACGTTTTTTAAAAATTAGTTTTTAGCAAACGCTCGGACTTTCTACGCGTAAACGTGCCGGGGCTCAAGCGATATAGTGCCACAAAAGTAAAAAAGAGTTATTTTCTTTGCATTCTAAAATAATTGATATATTTTTGCAGTGCGAATCTTATGATTTGCATTAGTAACGCAAATGAAATTGATTAAATTAAAAGAGTAACGATGAAACAGACAATTAAGAAGGCATTTGTCCTTACAGTTTTAGCATGCGGTTTTAGTGTGCTTTCAATGAATGCTCAAGAAGTGATTCAGAATCCTCAGCAGCCAGTGCTGACACAAGAGCAGATTGCTGCTCAGGAAGCGGCTGAGAAAGCTCAGCTAAAGGCAGAGAAGGAGAAGAAGAAGGCTGAAAAGAAGGCAGAGGCACAGCAGAAGAAAGCAGAGAAGGAAAAGAAGAAGGCCGAGAAAGAGGCAAAGGCAAGAGAGAAGGCTAACGATGCTGTAAAGGATGCTAACAGTGCTCAGAAAGATGCTCAAAAAGCTATTGAGAAGTTGGAGAATGCCAAGGCTAAAGGTGCCGACAGGGAGAAGATTCTTAAGTTGGAGCAGAAGTCAGCCAAAGCACAGCTCAAAGCTGAGCGTGCAGCTAAGAAGGCAGAAAAGCTAAAGTCAAAACTTTAAATACTACTATGATTGGGGGTGGCGTATGTTAAAAGCCACTCCCAATCATGATTATTTCCCTTTTTACTTATTATACGAAACTACTACAAACAATGAAACAAATCTTTACGAAAACATTATTACTCCTGTCGGTATTGGCTTTTTCCAGTACCGTCAATGCACGTAACCTGTATCTGTCACCAAACGGTTCGGGTGACGGTTCTTCAGAGAACCTCGCCATGGGTGACGCACAGGTAGCGATAGAAAACCTGGTAGCTGGTGATACGCTATGGGTGATGGCTGGAGAGTATAATATCAGTCAGATGATTAATGTCAGACACAGTGGAACGCGCAATCACCGTATTTGTGTGTTTGGCTATGGTCAGGGCAGGGTGGTGTTCGATTTCTCTAATCAGCCACATACCGGTGATGACAATGCCAAGCAGTATAGAGGAGTCCTGATGAATCCTAATGCGGACTATTGGTATTGGCGTGACATTGACTTCACCCATGCCGCTGACAATGGAATGAAGTTAGAGGCAAGCTACTGTGTCATCGAACGGTGTAACTTCTACCGTAATGGAGATACGGGACTGCAGCTTGGCTTCGACAAGGACGGCAACGGCAACAACAACCGTAATCCAAAGTTCCTTTACGGACGTTACAACATGATTATCAACTGCGACTCATACTATAACTATGATGTACAAGACCATGGAGGTAATGCTGACGGCTTTGCCAACAAGCTGTATCCTGGTCCAGGCAACGAATGGCATGGAGACCGTTGCTGGGGAAACAGTGATGACGGATGGGATCTTTACTATGCCGCATATCCTTGTCTGATAGAGAACTGCTGGGCTATATGGAATGGCTATCTTGAGGACGGAAGCATCGGAGTAAACGGTAACGGATTCAAGCAAGGTGGCAACAAGCAAGGCGGTGGTTCCTATGGTGCTCACATATTCTATAATTGTGTTGCCGCATATAACCTTTATCATGGCTTCGACCAGAACAACCATAATGAAGGCAACTGGATAATCAACTGTACGGCATTCAACAACAAACAAGTGAACTTCCGGTTCAATTGTGATGTTGAGATGCTTGGTAACACAGTGTTCCATTTGAGAAACTGTCTGGGATTCAACCCTGGTGAGGCAAATCACCGCTTCGGTGACATGTGGCCGGACTCTGAATACACCAACTGGCAAGACATTCTTGGAGTGTCACCGCAATATAACCAGGGTAAAGGTATTGACCCGAAGACGGGACAGGAGTATAAGCGTGTCAGTGCCAAGGACTGGCCGAACTATGATGACCAGTTTGAAGATATCTCCTTAGAGACAGCCATTGGTCCGCGCCAACCTAATGGGGAACTGCCGTTGAAGTTCGCACGTCCGAAAGTAGGCAGTATCTTTGAGGACAAAGGTACACCTATAGAGAACTTCAAGTGTGACGATGTGTTCCAAGACCAATATATGCTTTCCGGTCAGTGGCTCAGCGATTACGGGCGAACGATTACTTTGCCATATTACGGTGCTGCACCCGACTATGGTGCATACGAAGCAGGCTGGGAACGTCCCGCATTCCAGTTGGAGACATTGCCAGTCAACGATGGTACTATGTTTGATGCCAGTGAGTATAATATGTTAAATGGCACATTGTATCAGAAGCGACTGTTGATAAATGATTATTTGTTCCAAGATGCCGACATAGCTGCGGATGTAGCACAGTATATCTCAGACAAGGCGACAGGAAACAAAGTCAATCCGTCTTATTATGGTAAGAGCGGAACATATCCAACTAAGTTAGGGGCTTTGTATGGCGGTGCGACCCATGGGGCATATATGCTGGCGAAGTCTGGAGGATTTGTTGAGTTCTCTGTGCCGAGCCTCAGTGAGATGCGCTCAAACCTCTATGGTGGAGGAAAGAACTCTACGGTGCAGGTACAATGGAAGTATGCTGGTGAGAACAGCTGGAATGATGGTGAGACCTTTACCTTTGACCAGCGTGTGTTCCCTGCCGATTTCCATGCCTATGGCGTGCCACAGAGCGATAAGCCAATCATTGTACGTCTGAACTCTACCGGTTCAAACGATGTCTATATGACAGACCTTACCCTTAATGGCTTTGAGCCGGCGGGAACAGAGCCGACAGCTATTGCCGCAGTGAATGCCAGCCAACGCTCATTCGATGTGTTCTATACACAGGGTGGCGCGATAGTGTATGGCGACATCAGCTCGTTACGGGTGTACGACATGCAGGGAAAGCAGGTGGCAGCATCAGATATGAGCCAGTTTGTGAATATCTCATCGTTACCAAGCGGTACCTATGTGCTTAGCATCACGGCAAAAGATGGCACGAAAGCTGTCCGCAAGTTCTGCCGTAAACGGCAGAACTATTAATTGTTACTTACCTTATTTCCGTTAATAACGAGATTCTTTATATTAGTGCGTTCGATAAGTTGTTTGTCGAACGCATTTTCTTTGTCTTGTACGTCTATATTCTCAAATGTGAAGTCGCTGAGAGCATATTTGTCACTCTTACCTACATCGAAGAAATTGCGGCAGCACATATTTATATTACGCATCACGATATTGTTGCAGCGCGACAATGGCATGTCATCGCGTTGCTGTGGCTTAAAGAACTGTGTCCAAGGGCGTATCACCAGAAAACTGCCGCATTTTCCTGTCATCCCCTCCACAGTGACATATTCATAATGTTGAGGTGTGTCTGGGCGCATCTTCAGCCATAACACACGGTTGGCATCTGTGGCGTGACAGTTGCGTAGTATGATATTATGGTCGAAAAGCGATTCAGAGCCAAGAGTAAGACAGCCATGTACTCGTCCGTATGTGCAGTTCTCAATAAGGATATTGCTGTTGGCTCCGTTACGGTCGTCTTTGTCGGCAAAGGTTCCCTTTCCTCCTTTGAGAACCACGGCATCGTCGTTGACATGCATATAGCAGCCGTTTATCAGGATGTCATGGCATACGTCAATGTCAATAGCGTCGGAGCTTGGAGCTCCACGCTTCGGTTCCGGCGCGTAGATATTCTCCGTAGGAGCGAAGATATAACAGCTTAGATAGCGTACATGGTCACAGCGATAGAGGTGATTGGTCCAGAACGGGCTGTTGACGAGGCGCACGTCTTGTACTGTCACATTTGTAGAGTTGGAGATATATACGAGTCTTGGACGTTGTGCGTCTTTGTTGGTGCAGTTGGGATTCCAGCTCCTGCGAATCCAGAACTCCTGCCAAAACGACAGACCGTTGCCGTCGATGGTCCCCTTGCCGGTAATGGTGAATCCGTCAAGACTGTCGGCATTTACGAGCGCGGTGAAGTAATCGCAGGTCTCACCCTCTATACGTGTCTCTTTGACAGGGTAGTCTATAATCCTGTCGCTGCCCTTGAGTGTACCTCCTTTTCTCAGGTGCAGGTGTGTGCCGTGCTTGAAGAATAGTGAGCCGCTCATGAATGTGCCTTCCGGGATGATAACGACACCACCGCCCTCTGATGCGGCAAGGTCAATTACATTCTGAATGGCTTGTGTCTGAACAATAGTACTGTCATCCTTCACTCCATAGTCGGTGACAACATATTGCTTTCCCAATGTCTTCACGTCTATGTGTGTAGTGTCGGCAAACCAGGTGTCAATCTTTGTGCCGTCAGGCCATATTGCAGATACCTGTTTGGCATGCATTGTCATCATGGTGACAGTTGAAAGCATTATGACAGTAAATAAATGCTTCAATTCTCTTGCGTGTGTGAAATAATTCATTTTGATTTCTGTTTATTGAGTGTAAGTTTAGTACAAGCATCTATGAGATGGCGGTATAAGGGAACTTGCCGCAAAAGCTCTTCGTTGCCAGTGAGTATTAGCTGTTTCCTGGCACGTGTGATGGCAACATTCAACTTCCTGTCAATCGTATTGCCGTCTTCCTCAAAAGTGTTGCTTGTGAGGAACTCCAGTTGGTAGGATTGCTGTACGGTAAATGAGAAGATGATGATGTCTCGTTGGCTGCCTTGGTAACGTTCCACGGTGTCGATGGATATGCCCGTCAGCTCTGGTATTCCAACCTTTTCTATTTCCTTGCGTATCATTGCAATCTGGTTACGGTAAGGTACGATGACACCGACGGTCTTGGAAGAATTGAAATTCTTTCCATAAAATCGGTGAATGCGGCGTAACACCTCTGCCACGATACATGCCTCATCGGTATTTACTTTATCCGATAGTCCTTCTTGTTCGCATTTCATGGATGGAATAAACAATGTTCGCCGACTGCTCAGAAGCTCATCGGTATCGTCCGATGGCAGAACCTCATAGCCAAACTCCTGCTCTAACTGATGCTGAAGAGGTACCGGCTGTAGCTGCTCTTCCTGATAAAAAGCTTGTGAGGGGAAAGCTGCGACAGCGGGATGCATACGCCCTTGTTTTTGTAACACACCGATGAAATCGGATGATTTTGCAGCTTTCTCGGTTTTTAGCAAACGCTCGAAGAGCGACTGTCGGCAATTGTAAAGATGAATATCACGTAGCAGAGGTTCAGTCACTTCCGACTCCTTCTCCGTCTGTTGTACCACGGCAGGGAGTTGCTTATAGTCACCAATCAGAATAAACCGTTCGATAGCCGCAAGTCCATGCTTGTCTTTAGCACTTAACAGACCTATGATGTTAGGCTCTAAGATCTGTCCTGCCTCGTCTGTTATCGCAAGGGTGAAAGACCGCAGTTGGAGAATGAAAGGGCGTGACATTAGTGATGCCGTCGTACTTACAATAACCTTTGTCTGAAGGAGTTTCTCCTTTATAGAGCTTAGCTTGGGACATTCCTCGACAGCATGCGCAAGCAGGAATTTTCTGTATTTTGGCTCACAGCTGTACTCGTTTCCGAGACGAATAAACTCTATGTCGGCGTCATATAGCATAGAACAGATCTCGTCTACGGCACGGTTGGTATATGAGAGCAGGAGAATCGATGGGTGCGGCTTACTTGCCAGTTCCTCCTCAACAAGGAAGCGCAGCGCCATGGACGTCTTACCTGTTCCAGGTGGTCCTACTAAAAGGAAGTAGTCTTGTGCTTGTTTAGCCTTTAATATAATATTGTCGTATGTGGGATGATATGAGCGTGTGAGCTGTTGCGACGCATCCTTGCGTGGGCGGCGTTGTCCTAACAGCAGAGCTTTGCGGCTTGGCTCTGAGGTGATGAGGTTGTATAAACCTTGGATGGCGGCATTGCTTCCTGCATCGCTGTTTCCATGCTCGATGGCGTATGACAGCTGCGAGTCGAAAACAGAATCGTTTTTTTGTCCGTCATTGAGGTGTATAGTTATCTGGTCGGAATGCAGCTCAGCGATAACCCCTTTGAATAGGATGCTTTGTCTTATGTCGGGTTCCGGGTTCTCCTGACATTCCCCATAAGAATAAAGACACACCATGTCGCCCCTTCTGAAATTAGGAAGGAAATCATCCCCCTGCTCGGTAATTGCCAGTGTTATAGTGTCGAAGCCGTTGCCAGGTATGCTTTGTTCCTTCTTTATTACACGCAGCCCCACGTATATGTTTCCCATGTCACGTTTCTCAGTTAATGACATGTTCCAGGAGTCTGCTGTACTACTCCTGCCCAACAATATGCGTTTCTTATTACTATTGTCGGTTATTAGTACACCACCTGTCTTTGAGGTTATTTGCTCACGGATGACAAATGTCATCATTCTACAGAGGTAGGCTCGTTCAATAGGGCTGAGATTGTGTAGTGGTGTTATGGTCTTGGTAATGTCAGGCAGGAGGTAACGACTATAGAAATTGTCATTACAGCCCTCAGTGTTGAGAGTCTCGGGTGTCATCATGTCGAGATATTTCTCAAACCCTTCTCTGGCTATATTATATTCCATTGCCACCACCTCGTTGCGGAACTTCAAGGCTTCTCTCGTGAGCTTCTGAAGGGGCGGTACGTTCAAGAGTCCTCCTGGCAAAGGATATCTGGAGTATAGCAATTTTATGTCGGCATGTGAGGGTGCTACTTGGAAGTTGTATGTTAGTATACTGTCATACAACAGCACCTGTACATAGTGTTTCTCCACATGCCAGCCACCATATCGGTTTTTGTATTGCCGTTCCAGAAAGATATTCTTACCAGCCTTCTGCTCTACAAGTAGGCGAAGGTCGGTTGTCATAAGGTCTACACGTCCTTGCAGTCCTAAAGCCTCACATATAAATGTTGGCTCCAATATTGCCTTGTCACGGTCGGCATGCAGGAATATTTCCTTCACTATCTGTTGGAGGTTGGCAGCTTGTCGCATTGCCTCTTTCTTAAAGTCCTCGGTGTCAAGGTCGTCACATGTGGAGAATTCCAGTGCCTTCTCACGGAAATTGGTTTTCAGGGTCTCTCGGTAGTCGTAGTTGCCGGTATTGTTGATGATATCGTCAAGTGCGCTTCCCGCGAAGTTTCCTATAAGAGTATATTTGTTGTTTGGTCGAGCCTTCAGTCTGTTGACAGTATATAGCAGCGGATGGTGTCCGTATTGCTCAAAGCAGTTGGCAATGCTTGAGATGTCAAGAAGATAGTCGGGTTCTATTATGACATAGAGGGGATGGATAACAGTCACGCTATTATGTGAGGTTGTGACTTGATAGTCGAGCAGGTTCAGTTGCATACCCTCACGAATGATGTCACGTAGAAATGTCAGGTTTGTATAGCCTGATGTATTATAGTCTACAAGAAGCTTATCCCCGGCTTCTGCCGTCTGCGGCGGCAGAACTATGTCGTGGGCAGAGGTGACATGAATATAGGTATCGTCAATATTATTAACGACACACCGTATACAATTATGTCTCTTTAAATGCCTCACTGTCCTCCCAGTCTGCTGAAGTAGGTTATTATTTCCTCCCACGTCTTGAATTCAGCACTTCCCCATCGTATTGTAGTGCCAGGAAAATCCTTTATCTCCTCTTTGCTTATGACATAGTCGCAATAGATGAGTTGTGGCTGGTTCGTGAAGAGCACGTGATTCCATCCAGGTGTACTGATATGTTGTGTAATCCATTGTTGCACCTCAGTCATTGAGGCTGGGTCGTTGGAAGGTGCAGGTGCAACGAAGTATACAGTGTAATTGTCGAGTAGATACTCGTATGCCTTATTGAGGCTCGATACAGGTTTGCCGTAACTGTCATGCATAGCATCATAGTGTATGAGCACCGTTGGACGCTCTTTGCCTTCTTGCTTGTCTGAGATCCACCTTATCACAGGGATGATGTAGTGCAGCAACACCTTGTCATTAAGCCTGTGCTCACCATGAAACGGAATGGCTTGCGGATAGTGCTCCTGGAACAGGTCAAAGGTATGTACAGTCTGATCGTTATCACCAAAGAGACCATATACATGTTGCTTCTCCTCCTCTGTAACGTTCGAGAAGCAATGTGTGGTCATCTCCTTGTATTCCTTGACCAAGGCTTTCGTCACCATGAACTCCTGTATACCGTCCTTGCGTGGATTCTGGAATGTTTGTTTTCCAACCATTCCGTGTTCCATCATCGTCTCGCCCATCTGAAAGGCGGGATTAACCACAATACGATCGTAGCCATAGAGCATCTCGGTATACATCCCTCCCATTGACGTGCCAATAATAAGGTCCGGATGTTCGGTGTCTACAATGTCGTGCAACAGTCTCATCGCCTCTTCAGGATGAATTGGCAGGTCGGGTGATAATACCGTGGCATTTGGCAAGTATTCACGGAGCAGTTGTGCGGTGTGGGTGCTTCCTGCAGAGCCAAAGCCGTGTACATAAAGGAGGCGTTTGCCTGACATCAGGTCGGGGAATTGTTTTTCCATTTTTTTTATTGTTATTGTTTCGTTATGTCGTTATTTCGAGTCAGATCAACTTTAGGATCTCTTCAAAGTTTTCAATTCGTCGCAGGTTAGGATGGTCATATTCCTCTGTATGCTCATGTGCCCACAAATGTTCAAATGGAATATGTATAGCATAGCCATTAAGTAGCAAGACAGGCTCGATGTCAGACTTAAAGGAGTTGCCAACCATAAGCAACTGGCTGATATCGACACCGAAGCGTTGGCAGAGGCGGTTGTATTCATCGGTAGTCTTGTCGGCGACGACGACGATCTCATCGAACAAAGGGGCAAGTCCGGAACGCTTCGTCTTGTTTAGCTGGTCTTGTAGCTCACCTTTGGTAAATACAACGAGCTTGTAATTATTGCGTTTGCGAAGTGCCTCTAAGGTTTCTCTCACACCAGGAAGTGGGGTGGCAGGTAGTCGCAACAGGCTACGTCCTAATTCTTGGATTTCCAAGAGGTACGAGGCGGGAATCTTACCTTGGCTTACCTTTATGGCGTTCTCTACCAATGACAGCGTGAAAGCCTTGCATCCATACCCTAATTCGGGCATGTTGGCAGTCTCAATCTTAAATAATTCACGTGAGATATGGTCAGAGTCACCGTATGCGGCAAGTAGCTCACAATACTGTCGCTCCACATTAAAGAAGTACGACTGGCAGTCCCATAATGTGTCGTCAGCGTCGAAAGCTATTACTTTTATATCTTTTATTTTTTCCATTGTCATTTAACAACCTTCAATTTTCAATTTAATCTCCTGGATATACTCCCACAGCCGTTTATAGAACGGATGGCGAGTCATGGTGTCTTTATTGCCAAGGATGATGAGTTTCATGCGGGCACGGGTTATCGCAACGTTCATACGCCGGAGGTCACGAAGGAAGCCAATCTGTCCTTCGTCGTTTGAGCGTACGAGAGAGATGAGAATTATGTCGCGTTCCTGTCCTTGGAACCCGTCAACGGTATTTACGCTTATGAGTTGTCTGAATGGTTTGAAGAACGCTTGTTTCTTTATGAGTTGCCGTAGGTATTGTACTTGTGCGCGGTATGGTGAGATGACACCGACATCGATTCGCTCATCAATGATACGTTGCTTGCCTACTTTCGTGAAGTATTCCTCGAGGGTTGATAAAGTAAGCTTAGCCTCTTCCTTGTTTATTCTTCCGAACGACTCTCCAATGAACTGCTCATGGAAAACTTTCTCGTCTACGTTGCTGCTGTCGCCTCCACTCTGCTCCCGCTCGGCATACGAAGTGTCGATCCATTCAATAGGATAGTCCCAGTCGAGGATGCCACGGTATTTTATTTGTGGGGCACTCTCTACCTTCCCGTTGTAGAACCATTCTGATGAGAAACGCATAATCTGGTCGTTCATGCGGTATTGTATTCTTAGGAGGGTGACCACTTCGGGTTTATTCTCCACAATGCGCTCCATGAGGGTCTTGCCAAGACCAGCCCGCATTGCGGCAATACTCTTTATAGTTGGTGGCAGTTGACAATGGTCGCCTGCAAGGATGACGCGTGACACCCGACGGATGGGTATCCAGCAAGCTGCCTCCAACGCCTGTGCCGCCTCATCAATAAACAAGGTTCCGAAACGCATGCCTTGTAACAGACGGTTGCCAGCTCCCACAAGGGTACAGGCGATGACTCGTGCCTCACCAAACAGTTCGCCGTTGATGCGTATCTCCAATTCCGCTGCACGGCTCTTCAGACGCTCAATCTTCTGATGATAGCTCTCAGAGCCGCGCTTGCGCTGAGACCGCAGCTCCCGAATGGCTTTGCGGATGCTCCACAGCGTAGTGTACTCCGGATGTGACTCGAAGCGTCGCTCGTATGTGAATGCCAGCATCTTGTCGTTTACACGTGTGGGATTGCCGATGCGTAGTACGTTAATGCCTCTGTCAACGAGCTTCTCAGAGATCCAGTCGACAGCCATGTTGCTTTGGGCGCATACCAACACTTGCGGCTCACGCATAAGAGTCTCGTTGATTGCCTCAACAAGGGTGGTGGTCTTACCCGTACCTGGAGGACCATGTACTACAGCGACATCCTTTGCCCGTAGCACCTCGTTGACGGCTTTTTCTTGTGTTGGGTTGAGCCACGGGAAACGTATTGGCTCGAAGGAGAATGTCTCGGCTTTCAGGCCGCTGACCCGTTTACCTTCACACGATGGAGAATAGAAGAGGTTACGAAGGTATGCCAGTCTGTTGTCTTTTGCTTTTATGACCTTGTCGAGCGCTTCTTTCATCATCTGATAGCTTGTCTCGTCAAAAGAAAGTTGACAACCGATGGGGGTTGTGGCAGTCTGAAGCTCAAGCAGGGGTGCTGATTCAGGAACGGCTACTACCATCCTGTCGCCGTCTACGTATGATACTGTGCCTGTAAATGAATAGTATTTTATCTTTCCGTTGAGGTTTTCACTCCCGTTTCCGGTAACGTTGAAGAAAATCACAGGCTTGCCAAACTCAAAGTTGTGCTCAATGTCATGGTCGGAAGTGCGGAACACTTCAATGGTGAGCTGGTTCAAAGAATTATAATAGCTCTTACCAGTTCTCAAAGGAAACCATGCGTCACCCCTTTTCACCTTTCGCTGCATTCCCATTGTCTCTGTTTGCTTGCGGAAGGCTTCCTTCTCGGCATAATACTCCATCTGGAGCAACAGCCGTTGTTGTTGCAAGGCTTGTATGGCTATCGTTTGTGACATTGCTGATTGCAAAAATAATAAAAAAACGGAACAGGACAAAAGGAATATGTTCTTTTTTGTGTACTTTTGTGGCATGAGAGGAATAAGCCTACAGCATCTGAGTATAGGATATGGTAATGGTAAGGTCGTGGCTGAGGATTTGAATGCCCTTGCCATTGCGGGCGAGCTGATTTGTCTGCTCGGACCGAATGGAGTGGGGAAGTCAACCCTTTTGAAGACGCTGGCTGGATTCCTGCCGTCTCTTCATGGCTCAGTTGTAATGAGTGACGGAAGAAAGCTGTCACAGTATTCCCGTCAGGAGCAGGCAAAGGAAATCAGTATCGTCCTTACGGAGCGTCCAGATGTGCGTAACATGACCGTAGAGGAGGTGGTGGGACTGGGACGCACACCGTATACTGGATTTTGGGGAACCTTGTCAGCAGATGATAAGGAAATCGTGAAAGAGGCTATTGAGGCTATGGCGCTTACGGCATTGTCTGGTCGTAGCTTCGGCTCCCTCAGCGACGGAGAAAGACAGAAAGTGATGATTGCAAAAGCATTAGCTCAGCAAACGTCAGTTATAATATTGGATGAGCCTACTGCCTTTCTTGACTATCCGAGCAAGATTGGGATGATGCAGGTGTTGAGAGTCTTGGCTCATGAGCATCAGAAGTCAGTGTTATTGTCAACTCATGATGTGGAACTGGCATTGCGCTTCTCCGATACCTTGTGGCTGTTGGCTGATGGGGACTCGCTGATAACAGGACATCCCGATGAAATGAGGGAAAATAAAAGCCTCGCCCAGTTTTTGGGCGAGGACTTGTTGTAATTTTTTTCGTTATTTCGTTATTTCGAGGTGTCGTTATGACGTTATTCCGTAATGTCGTTATAACGATTACTTGATAACAACCTTTTTGCCATTATGGATATAGATACCCTTCGGTAAAGCTCCACTCATGCGTACACCTTGCAGGTTGTAATAGCTGTCAGATGACTCTTTTGCAGTGGTAATACCGCTGATGCCGTCTGTGCTGCCTTTGAGAAGGATGGCGCTATCATATACGCCAGCAGCGTCAATGGTTGTGGCACTTCCACTGTCGACAATCCACAGACCTTCCTGAAGCTCCAGCGTGCCGCTCTCAGAGTCGTAGCTGAATACAAGGTCTTTAATCTCCTCTGTCTCAGAGTCGCAACCTAAGATGTATATGTTGCGGTCGGTACCACCATAGTTGTATATTCCCTGATACTGACCACTCGGGATAGTAACGGTATTGCCATCAACGGTACCAACGACCCATCCCTCGCGTGCGAAGCCGCTGAGTCCCTGTATGTAAACCTTGCCGTCCTTGAAGCCAACCTTGGCATCGGTCTGTACCAGCTCGCGTCCAGACTCCTTACCGTCAGAGCCGAATGAAAGGTCGAAGAGCATCAGCAGATAGTCCTCTGTCTCCAGATCGGCAGGGATGGTGGTATCTGTTGACCCACCTTTCAATAATATGGCGTCATCGTATACGCCAAATGCGATATTGATGGTGTTGGCATCGCTGTTGTCGACAATCCACAGACCTTCCTGAAGCTCCAGCGTGCCACTTTCAGAGTCGTAGCTGAATACAAGGTCTTTTACCTCTTCGGTCTCTGAGTCACAACCTAAAACGTATATTGGATAGTCGTTGCCGTTGTAGTTATATACTCCTTGATACTGTCCGCTTGGAATGGTAACGGTATTGCCATTAACAGTACCAACGACCCATCCCTCGCGTGCGAAGCCGCTGAGTCCCTGTATGTAAACCTTTCCGTCCTTGAAGCCAACCTTGGCGTCGGTCTGTACCAGTTCACGTCCAGACTCCTTACCGTCAGAGCCGAATGAAAGGTCGAAGAGCATCAGCAGATAATTCTCTGTCTGCAGGTCATCAGGTATTGTCGTAACAGGCTGTGTCGGGTCTATGGGGTTGTCTGGATTGTAGTTCATGTCAATATATGACGTACCCCAGTCTGCATAGCCCTGCCAAGCGTGGTCATCCGACCACATCACTGCCAGCACATGATTCTCACCATCAGCTTCATTCAGCCTGATCACATTGTCATCGATGGTGTAGGTGATTTGTGTGTTGGCACTATTGTACGACACACTGCTTGTGCCGCTGGCGTTAGTCGTAAGGTCTGCCAGCTCCATCCTCAAGTATAGCCCCTCAGAGTTTACCGATAGGTTCTGACCTGTAGGAACGGTGATGGTCTTCTTGTCTGCGCTGAGTGAGCCTTTCACCCATGCTCCGGTATTAAACCAGCATACGGGATCCTTGAGCCATACATCACCGCTTCCGTCAGTGGCATATACGATATATGCATATCCGCTCTGTGTCTGGTTGGTGACGCCGTTGCCTGCCGAGTTGAGCTTGCAGGCACCTCCGAGACGGGTATATTCCATCAGGTTGCCCGCTGGCTGTTCTGTGATGATGCTATTGTCGGCATCTGCCTTCATGATCGTTCTGGCATTCGGAGCCACAAATGCTTTCTGTGCGAAAGCGGTAACTGCCAATAATGTAAGCAGTGTCAATAAAGTAAATTTCTTCATAAGCTTTGTTTTCCTTTTGATTATTTCTTTGCAAAGATACGAAATTTTATGCAAAAAACTATCATAACAGAACGTTTTTGTGGAAAAACAAATAAAAATGCCTACCTTTGCAGCAGAATTAAAGCAATATGCCAATGAGTAAGAAACAGATACTCTTAGTGAACGACATGGTAGGACACAGTAAGGTTGGTATGGGAGCCATGTTGCCAGTCCTTTCCTACTATGGTCATCCGACGTTCAACCTGCCGACGGCGTTAGTGTCCAATGAGCTTAACTATGGAAAGTTCAGTATCATGGACACTACCGACTATATCCGTGAGACACTACCGGTATGGAAGCAGTTAGGCTTCGGCTTTGATGCCATCTGTACGGGATTGATGTTCAGTGATGAGCAGGCACGCCTCGTGGCACGCTACTGTCATGAACAGTCCCTGGCAGGAACGATAGTGTTTGTTGATCCTATCATGGGTGACGGCGGAAGCTTGTATAATGGTATCACGATGAAACAGGTGGAGCTGATGCGTGAGATGGTGTCGGTAGCTGACCTTACCTTTCCCAACTACACGGAGGCTGCCTATCTCACGGGTCAACCTTATATGACAGGAGGAGTCAGCTGGGATGAGGCTTGCCGTCTGCTCGACCACATCCGTGCCATCGGTGCGAAGTCAGTATTGATTACCAGCTGTCTGGTGGACGGTCAGACCAGTGTTGTCGGGTATAACCATTACAACGGTGAGTATTTCCGTTTGGAATACGATGAGATTCCCGGACAGTTTCATGGTACCGGTGACCTGTTCTCTGCTGTGCTCATAGGACATCTGTTGGATGAGGAGCCGCTGAAGGACAGCACACGTGTTGCCATGGATGTGGTCTACAGGCTCATTTACCGTAATAAAGACCTTGCTGACAAGAACCGCGGAATACTGGTAGAGCAGTTTTTAGATGAGTTGTAGCATAAGGACAGACATCCTTCATAGGCTATAAGCACAGATTTCTGTATAAAGGAATAATATGGACTGGATAAACGGACTTTTTACCATACACTCAGCATTGCAGACCGTTATGATCGTGTCGCTGATATGTGCCGTCGGACTCGCCTTAGGCAAGGTGAGGGTGATGGGAGTGTCTTTGGGCGTAGCGTTTGTGTTCTTCGCAGGCATCCTTGCCGGTAGTGTGGGACTGTCTGCCGACGGGCGTATGCTGTCGTGGTGTGAGACCTTCGGACTGGTGTTGTTTGTCTATACACTTGGTCTTCATGTCGGTCCTAACTTTTTCGGTTCCTTGCGCCATGAGGGACTGGCTCTCAACGCATGGTCGTTCGTGGTGATTGCCTTGGGAACAGTTATGGCAGTAGCGCTTTCCTTTGTCACGTCAGTATCGTTGCCTGACATGATTGGCGTGCTTTGTGGCGCCACCACCAACACACCCGCACTTGGTGCCGCACAACAGGCGTTGCAGCACGTGGGCATTGGTGGGGGCAGGGCGGCTTTAGCTACCGCGGTAACCTATCCGTTAGGTGTTTTGGGTGTCATCCTTGCCATCGTGGTGCTGCGTAAGTGTTTTGTCAAGCCTTCCGACTTGGAGCCTAAGCAGAATGATGAAGATCATACATATATAGGGCAGTTTGTCATCACCAATCCCGCCATCGACGGTAAGACCATCGCTTCGGTGGCTCAGCTGGTGCGCCAACGCTTCATCATCAGCCGTATCTGGCGCGGTAAACAGGTCATCGTGCCGATGGCAGCCACCGAGCTTCATCTATATGACAATATCCTTGTGGTAACCAATAAAGATGAGGTGGGGGCAATGGAGATGCTGTTTGGTGAACAGGAGACAACCGACTGGAACAAAGAGCAGATAGACTGGAACCATATAGACTCAAAAGTGGAGAGTCATATCATCGTGCTGACACGGACATCTCTCAACGGCAAGCGTCTGGGACAGCTGCGACTGCGTGACACCTACGGTGTGAATGTAAGCCGTGTCATACGCGGTGACGTTAAGCTGCTTGCCACTGACGACCTGCGCCTGCAATATGGCGACCGTCTGACTCTCGTGGGTGAGCCGGAGGCGGTGTCGCATGCAGAGAATTTCCTTGGTAACTCAGTGAAGACACTTAACGAACCAAATATCGGAAGCATTTTCCTTGGAATGATTATGGGTCTGGCTCTCGGAACCATACCAATCTCTTTGCCTGGCATGGAGAGTCCTATACGGTTAGGGCTGGCAGGTGGTCCCATCATTATGGGAATCATTGTAGGTGCGCTGGGGCCACGTATGCATTTTATATCCTATACCACCCGCAGCGCCTCACTGATGCTCCGCAAGTTAGGATTGTCGCTCTATCTGGCTTGTCTTGGACTGGAGGCAGGTACTGATTTCTTGGAGACCGTAGTGCGCCCGGAAGGGTTGCTGTGGATAGGACTTGGTTTTGCGATTACAATAGTGCCCGTGTTGTTGGTCGGATATGTGGCGTTGCGCACTCATCGTATGGACTTCGGTACTATCTGTGGTATTCTTTGCGGATCGATGGCAAACCCGATGGCTTTGGGCTATGCCAATGACACCATCAAAGGCGACACACCAAGTGTAAGCTATGCCACGGTCTATCCGTTGGGAATGTTTGTAAGGGTAATCATAGCACAGGTCTTGGTTATGTTCTTTGTGTGATAGACTGGTCTGTGGCAGTGTGCCACCATTTTGGAGGACAGGCAAACGAGATGCGCTTGCCTGTGATTGGATGAGTGAACTCGATGTGCTCGGCATGCAGATACAGACGGTCGGCTTTCTTACCGTATAGCCTGTCGCCTATTATGGGAAGACCTAACCCGTCGGGATGGGCACAATGAACGCGCAACTGGTGAGTCCTGCCAGTCTTCGGATAAAGCGTGATGTAAGTCTTATTATCCTCCACCTTATTAATAATATATTCTGTGACGGCTGGTTTACCATGTCCATGATCGACAACCTGACGCGGACGGTCGAAATGATCCACGCGCATGGGAAGGCTGATGACACCCTCACAGACCGTGCCTTTTTCGGGTGTGCCATCGAGCACAGCCACATAGCGTTTGATGACGGTATGCTCCTGAAACTGCTGTTGCAGCTTGACGTAGGCGTCACGTGTCTTGGCAAGCAGAAGCAGACCGCTGGTGGCTTGGTCGAGGCGGTGGACAACCAACGGGCTGTCGAGGCCGGGGTATCTTTCCTTGAAAATAGTGAACACAGAATGGCGCGTCTGCAGTCCAGGGACACTCAGCAGTCCCTCTGGCTTGTTTATTACTATAATGTCGTCATCCTCATATATAACCTCTGGTGCGGAACCGTTCTCATTGCCGTCAGGCATGGAAGGCTCCAGCTCCTTTCCCAGCATCCATTCCAAGATGGGCTTGCACTTGCCACGGCAGGCAGGGTAGAACTGCCCGGCATGTCTGATCTCGGTCTTGGGACTTTTGCCATACCAGAACATCGCAATGGCGAGTGGTTGCCATCCCTGTGTGAAGGCATAGTGCAGCAGCTTGGGCTCGCAGCATTCACCGGCACCACTGGGCGGCTCCACGAAGGCTGTGTTGGCGAAGATGTCGGCAAGGCTGCGTCTGTTGCCGTCTTTATCGCATAGCTCAAAGCTGTTGAAAAGCCATTGCTGAAGTTCTCTGGATTTTTTCTTGCGTTCTCTTTCTAATGTGCGTATCTCTTGGTTGAAAATAACATTTCTTGCTTCTTTTTCTTTGATTTCATCGAGATAGCGTTGTTTTATCCTACGTAACTCAGCTTTCTGAAACTGGCTCTCTCTGATGAACTCCATCTGCTCTTCTCCAGAGAGAAACGTCTCATGGCGTTGGCGATCGCGTAGCATCTTAGAGGCAAGGTTAATGTTTTTCTGTCGAGTGATGGCTTCTTGTGACTCCTTTACCAGCTGTGTAATCTCGCTCTTTGTCTGAAGATATACAGGGTCGGTCTCTAAGGCGGCTATGCGATGATTCAAAGTGTTTATCTCTGCCTCGTGGGTCTTGAAGTAGCTGTCGGGCTGCAGGTAGTCGAACACGGCGGGAACAAAGCCCTGCCAGTCGCTTCTGCCTGCGATCTGCCCGGAGTAGGCTGCCAGATAACCGGTTTCGGTGTTGCCGCCGTCCTGCTGCCGCACCACGAGCACACCGAACATCTTACCTTCTGCCGCCTCCGACCTGAACAGAGGATCGCATGTGTCAGACTCTATCCATGCCGTAACCTCTTCTGCCGCCAGCCGGCACAATGGGTGTGGCTCGTAGTCGAACGGGTTGTTGAGCTGCGAGGGGTATTCTCCGGCTGTTTTTAGCGGATGGAAAAGGTGTCTTGTCTCAAACATAATTTGTATTGTTATAATGATAACGTCTCCGCTATCTTTTTATTGTCTGCTGTCAGATTACAGCTTATTTTTAATCAAAAAACACATAAAAACAGTGATTTTGCAAGATTTTGATAAGTATTTGTTTGAAAAGGATAAAAGAGTTACAATTGTTTTTCCGAAATTTGCACCAGAGTTAATTGCAATCACATTAATAATTTAAAAATTAGTAATTATGAAAAAACTATTTGCTTCATTAATCATGCTCGTGGCGAGTATAACTCTCGCTAATGCGGCATTGTACATTGGTGGTACTACCGTTGATATGGGTACCTCAA
>CAJOPT010000051.1 GCA_905236455.1 uncultured Prevotella sp.
AAGAACAGCCGCTAAGTCTTGTGCTTAGCGGCTGTTCTTATTATATATTTGCACTTATTTGATTTCGCGGCTTTTGTTATTTCATTCCTAATATTAGAGTTGCTTTGCCGAGGCCATCAGTCTCGATTTTAGAGGGGATGTTGTAAGGGGCAGAACCAAGCATTTTACGTAAACCGTTAACAAAGCGACGTGTGTCAAGGGCCATACCGTTATCAGCATAGAGAGGGATGCGCACTTGTTCAAAGTCGAGCATGGTGTCAGTCGCATTACTTAGATTGTAGCGATGCTCAACGGTATTAAGAGCCATCCACTCATCAATAATGTCTGTCAACTCTTCACCATCGTATTCTTTGTTAAAGTCGATACCATTGTAGGCACGTGCCGACACGCTTACCTCACGTCCATTCTGCAACAAGTCATCGAAATGGGCCTGCAACTGATCGGCAAAGTTATCCATTCGCTCCAATACAGCCTCCTCAATGAGTACGGGCAGCTCAACAGAGAAAGAGGGATTGCCTGTACCACTGCCAGCAGCAATCTGCTTAAGGGTGTAGGCATCGACACCACGCAAAGTATAGGTAATCGATTTTTTGGGACCCATCTTGTTGACTTTCCAGCCCACCTCCATTAAAATATCCGTACGAACCTGTCCGATGTTTTTTAATGATTGCGACATGTCTTTTAAAGGGAAACCACGATCGGTCATTAACTCTCCGATTTTGGCAACCACACTGAATAGGTCTTGATTGCCCTGCCAGGCTTTTTCGTAGTCAGGCACTTGGTGATCCTCTTCCGTTTTCATAAAGCCATTAGCGGCACACCAAGAGTCGGCAGGAATGACCATCAATGTAGGGCGCTTGGCCTGAGCCATCGCCATCATCGGTAACAAGATGGCTAAAATGAAGAATAATGTTCTTTTCATGTTCATATTCATTTAGAACCCATTAGCAATTCCTCTTATAATTCCTTGCTGGGTCAGGTCCTTTCGCAGTTGGTCTTTTTTCACACTTACGAGGGCACTTACCTTATATTCCTTACCCACTTTCATTACCGAACGAGAGGTTGGCTCGGTATAGCCATATTGCTTGTAGGCCTGTTGGAAGAACGTGTTATAAAAGTCGGCATACTGCTGCTCGTTGGCTGCATTGCCTGTTAGAGGACGCTGATGCTGGCGTTCACCACTGAAGCCTCTGAATAGTACGCCATGGACAGCACAAAGGGCCAAGTCGGTATCACTTACTTTGTTAGGGCTCTTGGCGCTTGTTGTTACTTTGACAAGATAAGTACCTTGCACACCTGTACCCGCTCCCTCAATAATGTAGGTGGGAATCGTATAGTTGATAGGTGTTGACGATGATACTGGAACTGTTTGTGTTGAGGATGGGCTATAGGGACGTTCAATGAGTGTACTATTCTTCTTCGTGCTTGGTTGGGATTCATGCGTTACAGGGGTGCGAGTCTCGTAACTTGTAGCGGCACGAATGGAAAATTCCCAATTACGCCATTCTGTATTTGTTGAAGCAGCCGCTATAACTGGAGTCTGACTCTTTCCGTTCTCCAAAATAGAATTCTGTTTCACTTGTTTTGTCACGTAGTCACTTAACTCTCCCAATGTGACACGACCTCCAGTCTGGTTTAGCTTATCAAGTAAAAAATAAGTAAACATACCATGTTGATGACCTTTGTATGGGTATGCAGTCTCATTGCCTTGGGCTGCAGAGAAGACAACCAAATTGCCCTTTACTGGTTCGTTTTTTACTTTCAAAGCTACACCACGACTCGAAGCCATCATAGAGCCATCACGCTTAGCACCACTGAAACACGCATCTAAGAATACGATAGTGCGCTTTGACTGAAGACTATTTAAACGATCATATAACAGTTTTGTGCTCAAACCACTACCTGGATCTGTACTATAGCCATCTACTGGTAGAAGGTATGCCTCCTTATTGTTTTCATCTGGCATACCGTGACCACTATAGTAGACCATCACCGAGGCCTCTCCATCAAAAGCCTTGACCACCTGTGACAGCCAATCTAGTTCGTGGTTCATATCGTTGAGTGTGGCATCGGCTAGGCGCTTGATATTCCTATTAGGCACCCCTAGAGCCTTTTCACAATAGACGGCAAACACCTCACCATCGTTAAGGGCATAGGGCACCGACTCTTCGTGTTTGTAATTCTCGTTAGAGATGACGAGCACAAACGTTTTGTCCTTAACCTCAGAGTTAACGGGGATACGGGTGTCAATGTCATCTGCAGCCATCATATTGCTACAAGCCATGAACAAAACCGTCAAATATAATAATCGTTTTGCCATAATAATCTCAGTGCTTCTTATTTTATCTCGCGAATTAACATGCCCGTATAAAAATCCTTACCAGATACTTTTTCGAAGTAGGTTGCATCGAGTTTTGATTCGACAGTTCCTTCCTCAGCTGCCATAAATCGGTTGTCCCATATTTTACCTGCTATAGGCTTGATAATACCAACACGCTTGTATGTTGTTACACCACTATCATCTGGCTCAGTTTCTATTACCTCAAATCGAGAATTCTCTGTAACGTCTTCTTTCATCCCTATATAGGCCCTTAATGGCTCTACCATCAACTTAGCCTTGATGCGGAAATCTGGGAATTCGTGTTGCAGGTCGGCAATGTTCTTGTCTAGGGCACGGGTACAAACCTTCCGAATCATCATCTCGTTTGTCGTTACACCTGAGATGGATGTTTTGCTACTCGTATTAGTAACAGAACCAACATACTCCAGCGAGAAGAGGTCTTTGTCATTCTGGAACCCCTTTACCTTATCAGGCTCTTTTTCTGGTTCATCAGTATAATATGCACTGTAGAAAGTGTTCTGTATCTCATCATTCCATTTTAATCGAAACAGATAAGAAGTAATCTTAACTCGGAAACCTTTGATGCTCTCTAACAGATCGAATGCGGCTACACTTTCATTGTCAAAAGCCTTCTCCAACGATTTTCCTTTGGTGGAAACAGCCTGGGCACCGCTGGCAGTAAGATTTGCCACGTCTTTTACACTTTTAAAAAAGTTACCTTGATTAACGTACTTGATATCATTTACGACCCAGTAGGTATGCTTTATCAGATTTTCACCAGCGTCTTTCAATAAAGCTAATCCATTGTGCTGCAATAACGCGGCTTTAACGTCTGCAATCGTAGCATTGTAGGAACCGCGTTGCTGCACAAGTTGCATATCGAAACCACCTGTTTTCTTATTACGGTTGAACCATTTTGCAACGAAGCGTTTGCCCAACATGTTATCTTTTGCAAAAACGGTAACGTTCGCCAACTGATCTTTGTCATTTGAAAAACGGATAACACGTACGCCTAGATCGTGATTATTAAAGCGCTCAGGAATCTCGATTTTTTCGAAGACCTGTTCAATCTCTTTATTGTATTCAAGAGTGGGGTGCTCTGTCATCATGATGCAAAGCGAACCACGCATATATTTCTCATCAACGTTTTGGGCAAAAGCAGTGTTCGCTGTGAGTATACCTATTATAAGTAATAGCAGCTGTTTCATTCTTATGTGTATTTAGAAATCCCAATCGCCTTTGATTTTTGCAGCACCTTCTGTTTTAACATCTTCTCCCTTTTCCTTACCTTGGGCTTTCTTGTATTTCTTATAATCGCTTTTTAGTTTCGATTCCATTTCGGCAGATGTGCCCACCTCTTCAAATACGACATCTTTTGGTAAATCAAACTCTTCGTCTTTTACCTCTCGCTGATTGAGTTCTTCTATGTTCATTTCCAAATGTTGTTCATAAGTTCCCATTAAAGGAATCTTCATAGAAGTGCTCCAGTCAAAACTCTCATGGAGTCCTGGAATCATAATACTTGCCATCCAATTCTCGTCAAAATCGCGACAAACCCAGTATTCAATTAAGTCCGTAGCTTTTAACGTAGTTCCGAGCATGTCTAAACTAGAAACATCTTCCCCCTTAAAGTGCTCAAATGTGATGCCAAAAGCTTCTTTTGTTTCACCAGTAGGCTTTACGGTGCTATTCTCAACCTTACGCACCTTTTGATAGTCTGCTACTGTGGCTGAATATGTGCATTTATAGCCCTTTTTCGTCAGGGGACTATATCCATACATTTCATCCTTATCTCTAAATAGGTAGGTAATACAGCCGAAATAGTTCTCCTGGGCTTTCTCATTGCCATTCTTGAGCACCACTTTAACTTTATATTCTCCCTCTTGCCCCTTGATGAATTTTCGGGCTACCTTATTGAGTGAAACAGAGGTGGAATAGATTATTTCTCCTTCAAAGTGCTTATTCTGAGCACTAACACTTGTTGTAAAACCGAACGCAATGATTGCGGATAGTAAAAAATTAATAGATCTCATAAAGCTTGATAAATTATAAATTGTTTATTGTAATATAGTATATCCTATTGGTAAATATCTTGTTAGAAGTTTCTACGGC
>CAJOPT010000052.1 GCA_905236455.1 uncultured Prevotella sp.
GACTGGTATTCTATCTATCACACTATTACTTGTCTATCACTATTACGCTCTCATGAAGCTTTTTACCAAGTGACTTGCTCTGCTGAGGACTTGTCTTAATGTCACGGGCCTTCCTAATCTCACGCACTTTCATTCCACAGTCCTCTGCTATATCAGAAATAATCATATCAACAGGCACTTCTACTCCAAAGTATGCGGAATTTGCCACATTGAAATAAATAACACCACCCTTGCGCATTTTTTGGGAAAATGCTGAAAATAGCTGTTGCATATCCTCAAAATAGCCGCATATCATATTGAGAATATCTGAATTCCAGCTTTTGGCATCTGACTTCTTCATATCAGACAGGCAGTTTATCAATCTGGCATTATCTATCGGCTTCACTTCTTCATACTTGACCTGCACGTGAGAGCGGAGGGTGCTTTTGCGAAGCTTTTGCAAATCTTCGTGGCTGTTCACCAACTCCAAAACTTTCAGCTCCAGCATATAGATGTCTGTATAGTCGCGAGAATTCAAATATGGCGGCGAGGTGATTATCAAATCAAGAGTGTCGTCATCTACATTCTCAATAGACTTGCGTACATCTCCAAAATAGCATATATCTGCGTTGCAAACCTTAGCACTCTGTGATGACAGTATCTTAACATCCTCAGAAATCACCGTATCCAGTTGATTCAAGAAGAGCTTATGAATCTCATTACGGCTTATTATTCTATTCTCCCAGCCCTTTTTATATGAAAGGCATTTGCCATTACGGAACATATTGCTGGCTTGAAGAATGATTGAGGCCAGAGCTATCGAAAAAAGCTTTTTATACCTTTCGTCATCAACCTTTGTGCGTATCGCATAGCGAATATCAAGTATTCCATCAAGTGAAGAATCGTGAAAGTTCCACTTCTTCTTCCCGTCTTTATGCACTACGGTATCTCCAAAGGGTATAGCTTCCTCCCTGCGAATATACTGTATCGGATTCTTCAAAGTGTCGGCCACACTATTTCTATACTTAACCAATGTTACCTCATCATAAGTCCGCTCAAGCTTTACCTTGGCAAGAAGATACATGAAGGGACTCACCTCAAAACTATAGCAGCGGATGTTATGGTTCTGCAACTCGACCGGCGTGGTTCCACTACCACAGAATGGCTCCATTGCACACTGGGGAGTGAAAGGTAGCTCCTGCAGAATATCCTCAATAAACTCTTTGGAATATCCCTCAACAAAAGGATACCAACGATGCACAAGAACATCCTTGTTCTTGCCAAACACCATAATGGAGTCGTACCTTTCAGTGCAATCTATGAATGGATATTCTCTCATAAGAACCGTTTAACGAGGGTTTTCGTTCTTTACCCTAAAATCCTGTAATTTTATAAAACGCGGATAATGCTCACGCAGATTTTCAGGAAGATCTTCTTCAGAGATACCTGTCCCACTATCAGGCAAGTCATCTTTGCGGGCATCAAATACTGCAAGGTAGCCTATCTTAATGTTTTTCTTTTCTATCAACAGTTCATTAATGTATCCAACTACTTGCTTTACAGCATCAGGTTTTATGCGAGGGGTAGCATTATACTTTGTTGACACATCGTTACCTTGAGCATTTATGCTTTCTCCCAACCACTTTATCTCAATAAAATATAAATCCTTGCCATCTTCATCAGTAAGTTCTATATCCAAACGGTCAAGATCTTCAAGCATCACCTCACGAGAAACGACCACCCTCATATGTTGTTGAATGTAGTTTCGAATATCATTCTGAAACAGATATTCTGGCTTGTTGTTCAACACATGTTTGTTATTCGCAACAAAAGTGTCAATGTTCTCTGTGGACTTTGTAAGAGAATGGAGTGCACGTAAGCCTGCCTTCGTAACAAAGAACTTGAGATATGTATCTTGATGTGTGAGGTTGATACGATAGTCGTCTAAAACTTCCTGTAAGCTCTCTATGGTTTTCCGCTCTTCATAACTATTCTGTGCATCCAAAGTGTAAAAAACACCATCACCATAGTCTTTCCCATCTATAAAATAGTTTATCGTTGAGTTTGGAGAGACATGAAAAACTACCCATGCATCTTTTGTGTTTGATAACGACGCGAAAAAACGACGTGCTTCATTATTTTCTGCTGGAAACGGGTCGTTATTGAAATTGAGTATGGACAAATCCGCATCTACATACACAGTTCTGTTAGTCAAGAAAGATGCATTTTTGAATAGTTCGGCTATCTTAATTTCTGCATCCGTGCAAAGGCTTGCAACGTCTGCCTTACTAATGATGACGAGTCTGTAATCTCGCTCAGCATTCTTCCTACGCGTCTCGGATAACAATGAGCGCAAACGCTGGAACTGCGCTGTCTCTTGTACACCATCGCTGGTACGCTGTACTATGTCTTGCTTCTTCTCGTCAAGCAAGCGCTTGAATTCTGGATTTCCTGTAAACTTCATAGCACTCACTTCTTGTTAATAATCTGACTGAAAAGATAGTCAAAATACAGACTGATATACTCTTCCTTGCTAATAGAAGATGTATCATGCAAAGTTTCTTCAAAGGCCTTCTTGAAGTCATTCAGAACTTTCAGTGTATCATTCTCCAGACTCGTATTTATCTCAGTACTGAGATTTGCCTTGACTGACTGTTCATACAACGGATCATTGACAATGAAACTGAATATTTTACTTTCACCATACTTACCGAGGATAAGCAGAATAGTATCAATCCACTTTATCTTTGTTTCTGACACACTATCTACTCCATCGGTTAAATTAAGCGATACGTCACCGTCTTTATCTCCGAGTAATCTTTGAGAAGACAAGAGAAACATAAGACTTCTATAAACCAGTTCGGAGTAGGGACCAAACAAGGACACGCTGAAATGATAGTATCCAAACTCGTTTTCTTCATCGTGATTGAAAGCATAAAGAACCTTCATCAGATACACTATCCTCTGCAAGGAGTTGATACTGATGGTATCCCACCCTATCTTCCGCGCATGGGCAATGATGGTCATAATGTCTGCATTAGCCAACGTCAGTTCTTCACGATTACTCATATTGTATCTTGTTTTTAATTTTATTGTAAATATTCTTTATCCGTTCATTACCACCTTGAATGGCAGATTGCTTGGCTATATCCAGTAAACCTACCATCGATAATTGAACACTCTCATCTTTTGTCAAATGGCTAATAAAAGAACTGTTGTTCAAATTGGAGGTAACGATGACAATGTTTGGTTTTTTCAAAAATTGGAGAAACACCCCTGCCGCATTTTGCTCGTATGAGAGATCAAGACTGCTGTCGGGGGTCTCCACTATATAGAAGGACGGTGACTGATAGAAGAAAGTCAATATACTCATCCTAAAGGAGTGATCAATGAAGAAACGCTGTGATTCCGAGAGTGACTCCTCTTGTTTTCTCACCTTGCCGTCAATAACAGGATAAAATCTCTTGGGACGGTCATCATAGCTATTATACTCCAGGGAGCAGCTTACACCTAAAAACTGTTGGGCATAACTGGAAAATATTGATGAAAAACGAGAAACATTAGAAAGGATTTCTTCTGCAATCCTACTCGTTAGCTGTAACTCCTGAACTTTATACTCATCACTTTTCTTCTGGAGTTCTTCCTTCTCTTTTGCATATTTATTATACTCGTCATCCAAAGCTTGCAGTTTGTCAGGCTCAGCTGATTCTGCACGCTTGAACTCTTGTTCGCGAAGTTGCTGCTGGAGACTACGACGCCTGAGATCTTTCTCCCTGAAATCTCTATCCAGATTATGTTGGCTATCTTCTATAACCCTTATCTTCCTTTGTTTATTTGCTATTCCCTGATAAAGGCTTTTATGAGTAGCTATAACTTCCTTATACTTTGCCGTCAGAATCTCATCTGATGTTAAATGTATTTCGCTACCGCAAACAAAACATTTTGAAGTCGCTTCGTTAACACGATCAACCAAAACATCTGTTTCTTGATTACAAATTGGACAAACGTGATTCAACTGGATATTCTTGACAAAGACATCGTACATCGGGTGTAGTGTTTCCCAAAGACTGGCATTCATCTCTTTTTCCAATTGTTTCTTTTCATCGTCTAATTTAGAAGCCTGAAGGCTATCCCTGTTAATCTCTCCTTGTAGATTGGCTATATCCTCATCCAACTTCTTCTGCGCGGACTTGATGGCTGATAGTTCTTCTGTCAGTTTTTCAACTTCACCTTTTAGAGTAATGATGTCAATGGTGGCAGATTGGGGTGATGTACCATCGCCGTCACTTTGTTTCAATTTCTTCAGCAAGTTGTTTATTACGCGCATATCTTCTGACTTATGGCGTGACAAACTGTCATAGTATCTTGCTTGACGAGACATTTCTTGTCGTCTTTCGTTCAATTCTGGCTCACTGAAATATTTAGTGAATAGTTCATACTGCACATCCGTTCTTCCGTCAATACCTTCATTCCAAAGAACTGTATTATGGTTTTCACCAAAGAAAAGGATTTCATTTACAAAGAAAATCAAGTCATCAAAAGTAAGATTTGAATACGCTCTTATCTGAGTCTCATACGCATAAAGGAGATAGGGCTTCTGCAAATTTATATTTTCAAGTCTTTCATACCTATCCTCTGTTAGCGGTTCCCCAACCAACGGGGTTCCGTTAATCGTTACATACAAGAGTGTTCCGGTATCCAAACTACGAACAACCCTAAAGTGGGCATCTTTTATTAAAAAATGTAAAGTCACTGTGGCTTCTCCAACCGCTTTGACAGAATCATCTTTTCTGGCAGAAAAATAGTCTGAAGGATAAAGCAGACGCTTTACTATCGCACGGCCTTGATATGTCCTGGTCAAGTCTTTAGCCTTACGGTATAGTCCGATCAAACCAAATTTGATAATATTGACAAAAGTGGTCTTACCCATTCCATTTCCACCCAAAATAAGATTTATACCTTTGACAAAGTCATAGGTATAGTCCAAGCCGTTTGGATAGAGAGTATAATTCTTAATGTTTATACTCA
>CAJOPT010000053.1 GCA_905236455.1 uncultured Prevotella sp.
AACTCTTCCCAATTAAATATGTACCTTTGCAGTCCGATTATTTCGGGGATACACTTAGAGTCCCCCGTACGGGAGTGTTAATAGTGGCACATTTGGCCGTGTGTCATGGTTAGTGAATCGCTCGTACACACCTATTATTATATAATATGGTGGCAAAAAGATGTTTTTTAGTAGTAAATTAAAATTTAAAAATGGACACTTTAAGTTACAAGACAATTTCCGCAAACAAGGAAACAGCCAACAAGGAGTGGGTTGTTGTTGACGCAACAGACCAGGTTGTAGGTCGCCTCGCTTCAAAAGTAGCTAAGCTGATTCGCGGAAAGTACAAACCAAATTTCACACCACACGTAGATTGTGGCGACAATGTTATTATCATTAATGCAGAGAAGGCAGTCTTCACAGGAAAGAAAGAGACTGACAAGGTTTACACTCGCTATACTGGGTATCCAGGTGGACAGCGTTTCAGAACACCTGAAGAGCTTCGCAAGCGTCCTGACGGCATGGACAAGATTTTCCGCCATGCAGTAAAAGGCATGCTTCCTAAAGGTATTCTCGGTCGTCACTTGCTTGCCAACCTCTATGTTTACAATGGTTCCGAGCACAAGCATGAGGCCCAGAAGCCAAAGGCAATTGATATTAACCAGTATAAATAAATAGAAGACAATGGAACAGATTAATGCAATTGGTCGCCGCAAGAGTGCTGTCGCTCGTGTATACCTCAAAGAAGGTACCGGTAAGATCATTATAAATAAAGTAGAACTTGACAAATATTTCCCTTCAGCAATTCTTCAGTATGTTGTAAAGCAGCCATTACAGTTGCTTGAGGCAGAAGGAAAATATGACATTAAGGTAAACCTTGACGGTGGTGGTTTCACTGGTCAGAGCCAGGCTTTGCGTCTTGCCATTGCCCGCGCATTGGTAAAGATAAACGCAGAAGACAAGAAAGCTTTGAAGGCAGAAGGATTCCTCACTCGCGACTCACGTGTTGTTGAGCGTAAGAAGCCAGGACAGCCAAAAGCACGTCGCCACTTCCAGTTCAGTAAGCGTTAATATTCAGATGATAATTGACAATTGGTAATTGATAATCACTGATTGGCTTTTATCGGAGAATATAACTGAACTGTTTAGTATCTAAACCGCTGAGACTTGAATTGTCAATCATCAATTGCCAATTATCAATTACTTAACGGTTGATTCTAAATTAAAATAGAATTAAAAAGAAAGTAAACAACAATTTAAAAAGAAAGAAAGATGTCAAGAACAAACTTTGACCAATTATTAGAGGCAGGTTGTCACTTCGGACACCTCCGTCGCAAATGGAATCCAGCAATGGCTCCTTATATCTTCATGGAGCGCAATGGTATTCACATTATTGATTTGCATAAGACCGTAGCAAAGATTGACGAAGCTGCGGATGCACTCAAGCAAATTGCCAAGTCAGGAAAGAAAATCCTGTTCGTCGCTACTAAAAAACAAGCTAAGGAGATTGTTGCCGAAAAGGCTACATCTGTAAATATGCCATACGTGATTGAGCGTTGGCCAGGTGGTATGCTCACCAACTTCCCTACTATTCGTAAGGCTGTTAAGAAAATGGCAAACATCGACAAATTAATGGAAGATGGAACTTTTGCCAACCTTTCAAAGCGTGAGCTCCTGCAGGTTACACGTCAGCGTGCTAAGCTGGAGAAGAACCTTGGTTCAATTGCAGACCTTACACGTCTCCCTTCTGCTCTCTTCGTCATTGACGTAATGAAAGAGCACATCTCTATCCGCGAGGCTAAGCGCTTGGGTATTCCTGTTTTTGCTATTGTAGACACAAACTCAGATCCAAAGGATATTGACTTTGTAATCCCTGCAAACGACGATGCCAAGGATTCTATTGAGACCATACTTACAGCATGCTGTAATGCAATCTCAGAAGGCTTAGAGGAGCGCAAGGCAGAGAAGGCAGACGAGAAAGCTGCTGCTGAGCAGGCAGAGGAAGCTTCTGAGGCAAAACCAAAGCGTACACGTAAGGCTGCGCGCAAGGAAGAGCCAAAGGCTGAAGAGGCTGCTACCGCAGAACAGGCTCCAAAAGCTGAGGAAGAGCCTGCAAAGGAAGAGGAGACTCCAGTTGCTGAGTAAATTCCAGATACTGCAAACAATAACTTGTAATTATTAAATAGTAAAGTATATTATGGCTATTTCAATTGACGATATCAAGAAGTTACGCGCTATGACTGGCGCAGGTCTCGCTGACGTTAAGAAAGCACTCACCGAGGCTGAAGGAGACTTCGACAAAGCAAAAGAGCTGCTCCGCGAGCGTGGATTAGCTATCGCCGCAAAGCGTTCTGACCGTGAGACTTCAAACGGTTGTGTCCTGGTTAAGGCTGTTAACGGTTTTGCTGCCACTATTGCTTTGAAGTGTGAGACAGACTTTGTTGCCAATGGCGCAGATTTCATTGCTTTGACACAATCTGTTCTTGACGCTGCTGTTGCAAACAAGTGCAAGAGCCTTGAAGAGGTAAAAGAGTTGACACTGGCTGATGGACAGAAAGTTCAGGATGCAATAACACAGCGTTCTGGTATCACTGGTGAGAAGATGGAACTTGACGGTTATCTGACACTCGAAGGTGACAACATCGAGACCTATGACCACATGGGTAAGCACACTCTTACCACAATGGTACAGACCAACAAACCCGCTTCCGAGATTGGTCACAAGTTGGCTATGCAGGTTGCAGCTATGAAGCCTGTTGCTCTCAATGCAGACAGCGTTCCTCAGGCTGTTATTGACGAGGAATACAAGACTGCTGTAGAGAAGACCAAATTAGAGCAGGTTGAGAAATACGTTGACTCTGTATTAAAGAAGGCTGGCATCAATCCAAACTTGGTTGACAGTGAGGATCATATCGAGTCAAACATCAAGAAGGGCTGGCTTACTGAAGAGGAGGCTCAAAAGGCTCGCGAGCTCAAAGAGAAGGCAGCCGCAGAGAAAGCTGCTAACCTGCCAGCTCAGATGATTGAGAACATTGCGAAGGGTCGTGTACAGAAGTTCCTTAAAGAGAATTGCCTGGTAGACCAGGAGTTCCAGTTTGGTGACGGTGACAAGGCTACTGTTTCCCAGTGGCTCGCTGCTCAAGATAAGGAATTGAAGATCGTTGACTTCAAACGCTTCACTCTCGCTTCTGAGTAATTATTATACAGCTATATAAACAATAAGGGTGGATTGTCAATGGCAATCCACCCTTGTTCTTTCTCTGTCAGAGCTACATTATCGGGAAGTCTTCTATATGCTCTATCTTTACTTCTTTATCACCCAACTCCCCTACTATTGCTACTACATCAAAACGAAAGGGATTATCTATATGATGATATTTGACATAATGGTTTATGGCATGACAAAGATTTTTACGTTTCGCATAAGTCATAGCTGTCAGAGGTCCTCCAAAATCACTATTACTACGTGTCTTCACTTCAACAAACACCACGACATCACCATCTTGCGCAACAATGTCAATATCACGGTGACCAGAGTTCCAGTCCCGCTCAAGGATAACATATCCTTTGTCAGTCAAATAATTGACTGCCAGATACTCACCCCACCGGCCTAATTTTATATGTTCAGGTGCACCATAAAAGCATGCGTTCTGACTATTCTCAAAGTGCCTCTGACAAGAATCAAAAGTACTGTGCATCCGACCGTCTTTATCTGGAAGATTTGGCAACATTCGCTTAATGGCAAGAATAATTTTGTATGCCTCATCCATACGGCCCTCCCGCATTCTCTTTCTCAAGACATCCACAGCCACCCAGAACATTGCGATTGAAGAGTAAGCTCCTTTATCAATGGCATATAGTTTTCTCACAGCATCATACGCTTCTTCTATATGCCCCTTTTGACGTAATTCATAAATCTGTTTTACCGTCATTACCAATAAATATATCTTATTGTTGAATTTCAAGGCAAAGATACGAATATTCCTTGGCAACGAGCAAATTCTTTCATATTTTTTTGAGCTGCCCCAGAAATACTTACACATTAGAAATCCGGGATGGAACTATAAGAAAAGGGAACCTTTGCATCACTGCATAGAGTTCCCTGACAAAATTTCAAACAACCAATAAAAATAATGGTCTTGTCATCTGATAAATAATAGTTCACGGTATTTTGGCAGTGGCCAAAGGGAATCATCAACAATAAGTTCCAACTTGTCTATCTGGTATCTTATGTCGTCAAGCTTTGGCTCCACATTGTCATGGTAGGCAATGGCTTTTGCATGCTCATCTTCAATCTTGTTAGCTTGCTTACGGGCATTTACGAGTTCCTCAACGCCACGCTCTATTGCCGTGGTGCGCTCAGCTATTTCCTCAATGAGCTTGATATTACGCTCACTGAGTTTCTGCGCTTTGTCGGAAGGGAAAACGACTGCCATATTCTGAACGTTCTTCAAGAGATCCGACTGATAGTGCGTGGCAACAGGAATGATATGATTCATAGAGATATCACCAAGCACACGAGCTTCTATCTGTATCTTCTTTGTATATGTCTCCCATTTCACCTCATTACGTGCCTCTAATTCCTTCTTTGTCATCACGCCGAGACTCTCAAACATCTGAATGCTCTCTGGAGCAAGATAACGCTCAAAGATTTTTGGGCAGGACTTCTCTACATCAAGACCACGCCTTTGAGCTTCCAGTACCCATTCATCAGAGTAGCCATTTCCATCAAAGCGGATAGGCTTGCAAGTCTTAATATCCTCACGGAGAATGTCAATTATCGCATGATAAACAGGACTATGTTTACCTTCTCTGAACTCATCATTAGCAGAGATCTCAGATATACGTTGGTCTACTCGCTGTTTAAAACTTCTCAAAGCTTCTGCGACAGCACTGTTGAGGGCTATCATTGCAGAGGCACAGTTTGCCTCACTACCTACCGCACGGAACTCAAAGCGATTGCCGGTGAAGGCAAAAGGCGAGGTACGGTTACGATCGGTATTATCGATGAGCAACTCAGGTATTTCTGGAATATCCATCTTCAATCCCTGTTTTCCTGCCATCGCCAGTATGTCTGCCTTATCAGCTTTCTCTATATGGTCAAGCAGCTCACTTACTTGTTTTCCTAAGAAAGAACTGATAATTGCGGGAGGAGCCTCGTTAGCACCCAATCGATGCGCATTGGTGGCCGACATGATTGAGGCCTTCAATAACCCATTATGTCTATACACTCCCATCAATGTCTCTACAATAAACACAGCAAATCGCAAGTTCTGCTCTGGTGTCTTTCCAGGAGCATGAAGTAGTATGCCGTTGTCGGTACTCAGCGACCAGTTATTGTGCTTTCCACTTCCGTTGATACCAGCAAAAGGTTTCTCATGGAGCAACACCCGGAAACCATGTTTACGAGCGACCCGCTTCATTACTGACATAAGTAGCATGTTATGGTCTACTGCAAGGTTCGTCTCCTCGAAGATAGGAGCCAACTCAAATTGATTTGGAGCAACCTCATTATGGCGAGTCTTACAAGGAACGCCCAACTCAAGAGCAACGATTTCCAACTCACGCATAAAGGCGGCTACCCGCTCAGGAATGGAACCAAAATAGTGATCATCCATCTGCTGGTTTTTTGCAGAGTCATGTCCCATCAATGTACGACCAGTCAAGAGCAAGTCGGGACGAGCTGCGTAAAGTCCCTCATCAACCAGGAAATACTCTTGCTCCCAGCCGAGATTACTCGTAACCTTCTTAACCGAAGTATCGAAATAATGACATACCTCTGTAGCAGCGACATTAACAGCATGCAACGCACGTAGCAGTGGAGCTTTATAGTCGAGCGCCTCGCCACTGTAGGAAACAAACACTGTAGGTATACATAACGTATCATCAATTATGAACACTGGTGATGTCGGGTCCCATGCCGAATAGCCACGCGCCTCAAAGGTGGAACGAATGCCTCCACTCGGGAACGATGACGCATCAGGTTCCTGCTGTACAAGTAACTTACCGGTAAACTCCTCGACCATTCCACCTTTCCCGTCATGTTCAATAAAAGAATCATGCTTCTCGGCTGTTCCCTCCGTAAGTGGCTGGAACCAATGGGTGTAATGCGTCACTCCATTCTCTATAGCCCATTGTTTCATGCCTGCGGCGACAGCATCAGCAATAGTACGGTCAAGACGTGCCCCATTATCCATAACATCAACCATCTTTTCATAGATTCCCTTTTTCAGATATTTATACATCTTCTCACGTGTGAAGACTTTCTTACCGAAATACTCCGATGGTCTCTCGCTTGGTGATTTTACGTCGACTGGCTTCTTCTTAAACGCCTCACCGACAACCTGAAATCTTAATGCTTCCATAATCTCAATTCTTATTGTTAATACTTACTTCTTATCTTTATACTTTTACTTTTTTTCATTTACTTCCCACTTCCTGATTCTCTCCAAAGCCTCATCTGTATCCTCATGGCTGCCAAAAGCGGTAAAGCGCACATAGCCTTCCCCTGAAGGACCAAAGCCAACACCTGGAGTACAGACGACATTGGCGCCATATAACAATTGCTCGAAGAACTGCCAAGATGTGGTGTTACCTGGAGTACGCATCCAGATGTACGGAGCGTTCTCACCACCATAGCACTCGTATCCGAGGTTTCTAAGCACAGACAACATCTTTTTTGCGTTCTGCATGTAATAGCTGATAGTCGCTCTGACTTGCTCACGTCCTTCCGGTGTATAGATAGCTTCAGCCGCACGCTGCGATATATAACTTGTGCCATTAAACTTTGTGCTTTGACGACGCAGCCAAAGAGGGTTAAGTGCAATGCGCTCGCCTTGCAATGTCGCCGCAGTAAGTTCTTTCGGAACTATTGTATAGCCACAGCGGACACCTGTAAAGCCAGCAGTCTTTGAGTATGAATGAAACTCTATGGCACACTTTCGCGCCCCCCGTATCTCATAAATACTATGAGGAATATCTGGATCCTGAATGTATGCTTGATAGGCAGCATCGAAGAATATAAGCGTATCGTTCTTCAAAGCGTAGTTCACCCATTTACGAAGTTCCTGCTTTGTCACAACCGTCCCTGTGGGATTATTAGGAAAGCAAAGATATATGACATCAATACGTCGGTCTGGCAAATCAGGTATAAATCCATTCTCGCTGTTACACGGCATATATTCCACATTCGTCCAACGCCCATCCTGTTGCACTCCAGCACGCCCAATCATCACATTAGAATCAATATAAACAGGATAAATAGGATCTGTCACGCCAATGGAGTTATCCCATCGTATCAGCTCCTGAATGTTACCTGTGTCACTCTTTGCTCCGTCATTAATGAATATCTCGTCTATGTCAAGGTGTATGCCGCGTGGTAGGAAATCGTTCTTCAAGATTGCCTCACGAAGGAAATCATAACCCTGCTCCGGACCATATCCTCGAAAACTCTGTGCCGTTGCCATTTCATCTGCCGCGCGGTGTATTGCCTCAATCACCGCAGGGCACAATGGCTGCGTCACATCGCCTATACCAAGCGATATCACATCTGATTTTGGATGTGTCACTTTGAAAGCATTGACTTTCTTAGCAATATCAGCGAACAAATAATTGTTCGGAAGCTTAAGGAAATGTTCGTTTACTAATGCCATATTGCGATTATTTTAAGATTCGTATTGTCGTTATGTCGTTATTACATAATCTCGTTATTCTTGTATGTTTACCTCACCGTCAAAAACAAATTCTGCCGGACCAGTCATATACACATGATTGTCTTTCTCATTCCAAAAAACATCAAGAGTGCCGCCATCCATTAATATTCTCGAGTGCCTGCCAGTACGACCTGTCACACAAGCCGCTACCGCAGTAGCACAAGCACCGGTGCCACAAGCCTGGGTGATGCCACTACCACGCTCCCATACCCGTACCCTGATACTTTCATCAGATTGCACATGGGCATACTCAATATTGCATCGCTGGGGAAATGCGGAATGATACTCCAGTCTTTGTCCGTCTTTTACCACATCATCTATTTTCTCAGTAAAAATGACAAAGTGAGGATTACCCATCGAGACAAATACACCTTCGTTTGGAGACTTCCGCCCATGGCTGAAGTCTCGTAAGACATTGTCTAATTGGGAAGGTATGAAAGATGAGATATCGTCCATAACCGGCTCACCCATATCAACTGTAACACTCCCGACTATACCATCAGTTACATGAAGGGACAGAGTCTTTACACCAGAACGTGTCAGCAACCGGATAGTTGTCTTGTCCGTAAGGCCGCATTCATACAGATATTTACCGACACATCGTGAGGCATTACCACACATCATTGCCTCCGAGCCGTCAGCATTGAAGATGCGCATGGTAAAGTCCGCGTCAGCCTTCTCCTCATTAGGACGTCCTATGAGTACAATCCCATCGGAGCCTATACCTTTGTGTCTGTCGCTCCAGCGCAAAGAAAAGGCTTCAGGATCAGCTATGGAGTTCTTCGTTGTATCTATATAGATATAGTCATTGCCGCAACCATGCATTTTTGTAAAAACCACTTTCATTTCCTTCAGACTTAATTAAATAACGATTCTGATTTACATAACAGACATTCCGTCCGTGTCAAATGTATGATAAGACATTTTCTAACGATCTGCTGTCGCAGACAAGAAATCATGCACTCTTTCTGCAGTCTTTATGCCACTTGCCATTGCACGCACCACAAGTGAGGCTCCATTTTGAGCATCACCGCAAACAAACACATTATCAGGATACTTGGGGTGCTCGGGCTTAAGGAATCCCATCGCAAGTAAAACGAGATCTGCCTTTATTATCTCAGGCTTACCTTTTTCTACCATCAAAGGACGTCCCCCATTAGGATTAGGGACCCAATCAATCTCCTGGACCCTCACACCTGTAAGCTTACCATTCTTACCTATAAACTCAAGAGTATTGATATTCCAACGACGGACACAACCTTCCTCATGCGACGAGGTCGTCTTTAATGTGCGAGGATAATTAGGCCAAGGGTTCTGTGGATCATTAAAACCCTCAACAGGTTTTGGCATTATCTCAATCTGAGTGACACTATTACAACCTTGCCTATGAGCAGTACCTATACAGTCTGAACCTGTATCACCGCCACCGATGACGAGCACATCCTTGCCTTTGGCTGTAATACGTTCCGCCTTGGAGAACTCCATACCCGCAAGAACCCTATTCTGCTGGGCAAGCAATTCAAGGGCGAAATGTACTCCCGACAGCTCACGCCCTGGGATGTTCAAGTCACGCGCTACCGGTGTACCCGTAGCTATGACGACGGCATCGTACTTAGATAACGTATTAAGAGTTAAGAATGAAGAATCAGGGCTTGCGTCATCAAGAGGTACGGTAGATAACTCTTCATTAAACCGGAACACAATCCCTTCTTCTTCCAGTAATTTTATACGTCGGTCTATAACTGCCTTGTTTAACTTGAAATTCGGTATTCCGTAGCGGAGTAAGCCACCTGCAGCCTCAGCTTTATCAAAGACGGTGACAGTGTAGCCTCTTAGGTTAAGAGCGTTAGCCGCTGCGAGACCAGCTGGTCCGGCACCTATTACAGCCACGCTTTTTCCGTTACGGACAATGTCTTTGTTTGCCTGAATATATCCCTCACGAAAAGCTGCCTCAATAATAGAGCACTCATCCTCACGATTTGTTGTCGGCTCGTGATTGAACAAGTTCAGCACACACGCTTTCTCGCATAAGGCAGGACAAATGCGACCAGTGAACTCCGGGAAAGGATTCGTTGCTGAAAGCTGACGATAAGCCAACTCCCACTCACCATGACATAGCGCATCATTCCACTCTGGTGGTTTATTGCCTAACGGACAAGCCCAGTGGCAGAATGGAACGCCACAATCCATGCAACGTGACGCCTGCTCACGACGCTGACGAGCGTTAAGAGTCTGTTCCACCTCACCAAAATCATGAATACGATCATGTACTGGTCTATAACCTGCCTCTTGGCGGCATATCTCTAAAAATGCTTTTGGATTTCCCATTTCTTTTTTCCCATTTTAATCCTTCACTAATACTCACGTTGCATATCGGCAATCTTCTTCTGAAGTTTTGCCATTTGCTCCTCTTGAAGAACACGCTTATACTCTATTGGCACAACTTGTATGAAATCCTCCACATAATACTGCCAGTCATTTAATATCTTATTAGCTAAAGCTGAGCCAGTGTAAAGATAATGCTTACGAATAAGCTCGTGTAGTTCATTGCGAGACACGCTGTCCTCTACAAGATTTATCTCCACCATATCCATATTGCAGAAATAATCAAAGTTATGCTTCTTGTCCAAGACATAGGCGACTCCTCCGCTCATACCTGCGGCGAAGTTACGTCCCGTCTCACCTAACACGACAACACGTCCACCTGTCATATATTCACAACAGTGATCTCCCACTCCTTCAACTACAGCAATAGCTCCACTGTTTCTGACACTGAACCGCTCACCTACACAACCATTAATAAATATCTCACCACTCGTAGCTCCATAGAGTCCAGTATTTCCAGCTATGATATTATCTTCAGCGGAGAAGTTAGCACGCACAGGCGGCATAATGATGATTCTACCTCCAGAGAGTCCCTTGCAAAAATAGTCGTTAGCCTCACCCTCAAGCTTAAAGCTCACACCATGAACAAGAAAAGCTCCAAAAGACTGTCCTGCAGAACCTTTAAACCTGACATTGACAGTATCCTCAGGCAAGCCTGCAAGTCCATATTTCTTTGCAATTGCCCCTGACAACATTGTGCCTACAGCACGGTCTGTATTCTTTATCGCATAGTCAAGGTTTACTACATCTTGTGCCTCAAAAGCATGTTGAACGGCAACCATCATCTGCTCATCCATAATAGTGCCTTGCATGCCAAGTGGCGTGCTCGGTTTCCGAACATCTCCAGTAAAATGAAGTATACCATTTTCCTTATACAAGATACGAGAGAAATCGAGAACAGAGTCTGCCGTCTGCGGCGGCAGACTATTATACAATGTCTTGGTAGTTATTAAGTCTGTTCGACCTACAATATCGTTCAGGCTCTTAAAACCCATCTCTGCCAGATACTCTCTCACTTCCTGAGCAAGGAATGTAAAATAATTAACCAGATATTCATAGTGTCCCATGAAGTGCTTACGAAGCTCTGGATTCTGTGTCGCCACTCCCATTGGACAAGTATTAAGACTACATTTACGCATCATCAAACAGCCAAGGACAATAAGCACCGCTGTTCCAAAGCCGAACTCATCCGCACCGAGCATGGCCATAAGAACGACATCACGTCCAGTCTTAATCTGACCATCTACTTGCAGACGTACATGCGAACGCAAGCCATTACGAACTAAAGTCTGCTGTGTCTCTGACAACCCAATCTCTGGTGAGATTCCGGCAAAACGCATTGATGATGCCGGAGAAGCGCCTGTGCCACCCTCAGCACCGCTAATAACAATCAAGTCTGCCTTTGCCTTAGCCACACCAGCAGCAATAGTACCCACACCACTTTCCGCTACTAACTTGACACTGACTGCAGCTGACGGATTGACATTCTTCAAGTCAAATATAAGCTGTGCCAAATCCTCAATACTATAAATATCATGATGTGGAGGTGGCGATATTAATGATATTCCAGGAATAGAATGACGAGTCTTAGCTATTACATCATTAACCTTAAAACCTGGTAATTGTCCTCCTTCGCCAGGCTTTGCTCCTTGGGCTACTTTTATCTGAATCTCCTCTGCATTTACGAGATACTCTGTAGTAACGCCAAAACGGCCACTTGCCACTTGCTTTGTCTTTGAATTCAGACTGATACCATCGACCTCTGATTTGAATCGCTCTGAGTCTTCACCTCCCTCTCCAGTATTGCTCCGTCCACCGAGTTTATTCATTGCCAGACAAATTGCCTCATGCGCTTCCTTGCTTAAAGCTCCAAACGACATGGCACCGGTAACGAAATGCTTCACTATTTCTTCTACTGGCTCCACCTCATCAATACTGATTGGATTTTTCTTCCAGTCGAAGAAATCACGTATAAATATAGGCGACTCTTTATCATCCGCAAGCTTAGAGAACGTCTTGAATTTCTCATAATCACCCATGCGGGTCGCCAACTGCAGCATGGCAATTGTATCTGGATTCCATGCATGTTTAATACCATCTTTCCGCCAATGGAACTGACCAAAATTCTTGAGCTGGTCGTCTGATACTCTCAAACTATTAGGTGTCTCACTTCCCAAACGATTAAACGCTATCGCATCCTGCGCTATTTTATCCAACCCAACGCCTCCGATGGAACTGGTCTCTGTTCCAAAGTACAATTTAAGAACAGACTCATTAAGTCCAATAGCCTCAAAGATCTTTGCCCCACGGTAACTACGGATGGTGGAAATACCCATCTTAGCCATAATCTTAAACAAGCCTTTCTTCACAGCCTTGATATAGTTGCTTTCTGCCGTATCATAGTCTTCCTGTATCTTATGACGCTTTACCAGGTCATCAAGTATGGCAAACACCATATATGGACAGAGAGCACTGGCACCATATCCCAACAGTAACGCCGCATGCATAGTCTCACGAATTTCGCCACTCTCTACAATAAGTGCTGTTTGCACACGTTTACCGACACTAATTAGATAATGGTGTACCGCACTAACAGCCAGCAACGACGGAATAGCGACTTTCCCTTTGTCAACATCACGGTCGCTTAGGATAATATAGTTATATCCCTCATCAACAGATTTCTCCGCCTGATGACATAAGCCATCAAGTGCGTCACGCAATCCGTCCGCCCCTTTGCTCCCATCAAAGAGAATCTGCAACTTAACGGTTTTGAAACCTTTATATTGGATATTACATAAGATATCTAATTGCGCATTGTTCAAAATCGGATGAGGCAAACGTACCATTTTACAATTAGTCTCATCTGGATTGAGTATGCCTGTTCCTACACGACCAATATATTCCGTAAGCGACATTACAAGCTCTTCTCTTATGGAGTCGATTGCCGGATTTGTCACTTGTGCGAATTGCTGACGAAAATAATTGAAGAAGATCTGAGGTCTGTCACTCAACACAGCAAGGGGAGTATCATTACCCATCGATGCTGTCGGTTCCTGACCATTGACTGCCATCGGGGCGATAGTTGCGTCAATATCCTCTGCTCCGTAACCAAACATCACTTCTTTCTGCGCCAAATTGTCAACAGCATTAATGACATGCCGACCGCTCTTAAGCTTCTCTAACTGTATACGGTTCGTAGAAAGCCACTGATGATAGGGATGCTCAGCTGCCAGCCGTCTCTTTATTTCCCCATCATAATATATCTTACCTTCCTTTGTGTCTACAAGAAGTATTTTCCCTGGTTGCAAACGCCCTTTCTCCGCAATCTCCGCAGGGTCGAAGTCCATAACACCAACTTCTGAGGCTACAACCATCATGTCGCTCTTCGTTATTGTATAGCGAGCGGGACGCAAGCCATTCCTGTCTAACATTCCACCTGCGAAACGACCGTCAGAAAAAAGCAACGCCGCAGGACCGTCCCATGGCTCCATCAGTATAGAATGGTATTCATAGAAAGCCTTCAGATCTTCTGATATAGGATTCTTGTCGTTGAAACTTTCCGGTACAAGTACACTCATGGCATGAGGCAAACTCAATCCACTCATTACAAAGAATTCCAAAACGTTATCAAGAGAGGCTGAATCACTCATATCAGGCTGGATTATCGGCGAGATGTCTCGCACATCACCTAACTCATGACTTGACAAGACCGACTCCCGAGCTCGCATCCATCCCCTATTTCCCCTGATTGTATTAATCTCACCATTATGCGCTAACAAGCGGAATGGCTGGGCCAGTGACCACGTGGGAAATGTGTTTGTGCTGAATCGTGAGTGAACCAGCGCCAGCCCGCTTGTAAAATATGGATTGGTTAAATCAGGGAAATACTGTCTCACCTGCATGGATGACAACATTCCCTTATATACAATATTGGTATTGGATAGAGAACAAATATAAAAATCTCTGTTACTAACCCGCCTTTCTATCTTCTTTCGTATAATATATAATGTACGGGGGAATTCTTCCAAACGGTCATCAGACACTCCTGTTATAAACAATTGTTTAATCGCAGGCTCATTGCTTAATGCCCTTTCGCCTAAACATTCAGGGTTAGTTGGAACCGTGCGGAGATGCATCAGCTGCAGCCCTTCACGCTCAATCTCCTCTATCATAATGGAGAGAATATCCTGCTGCGCCTTTTCGTCTTTCGGAAGGAATACCAATCCTGTACCATACTTGCCTTTTTCGGGAACAGGAATACTCTGTAAAAGAATAAACTCATGCGGTATTTGCAACATTATACCTGCACCGTCACCATCACGCCCCACTTCGGCACCACGATGACGCATGTTCTCCAAAACATGTAAAGCATTGTCTACTAACTCATGACTTTTATTGCCATGGATATTAACAACCATGCCTACTCCACAGGCATCGTGTTCATATTCAGCTCTATAGAGACCTTCTTTGCTAAAATCATGCATATCTATATGTTGAACATTAGTTGTTTGAAATTTACATTTTGTCATTTTATTACCCTAAACTCTTTCTTTTTGCACACTTTTCGATTGCAAAGGTAAAACAAATGCTGCAAATACGAGTATTTTACTTACTTTTTTATTCTATTATTTAAGTTCGACTTGTATTTTAAATTAATTTAACCGCAATTTATTTCAAATTAAAACATTATCTCATTATTTTCTTTCAATCCAAAAGATTTAGCCGCATACATAAATAAAAAAAATGACACTTTGCCTCAATATCTTTCATTTTGCAATACCTTTGCACTAAAATGAGGCAAAGTGTATTACAAACAATGATTTGTATTATAATTAATTAAGGTGTAGGAACTGATATGAAAACAAAGTATATCTTTATAACCGGAGGGGTAGCCTCATCACTGGGCAAAGGAATAATCTCCGCGTCATTAGGGAAATTATTGCAGGCACATGGTTATAGCATAACAATACAGAAGTTCGATCCATATATCAACATCGATCCTGGAACACTCAACCCTTATGAGCATGGCGAATGTTATGTAACCGCAGACGGTATGGAGACCGATCTTGACTTAGGGCACTACGAGCGTTTTACCGGGATAGAGACAACTCGCGACAATAGCGTGACTACCGGTCGTATATACAAGACCGTCATTGAGCGCGAACGACGAGGAGACTATCTGGGTAAGACTATCCAGGTTGTGCCTCACATCACAGATGAGATAAAGCGGCGAATTCTCCTTAACGCCACAAAGCAACACCTGGACTTCGTTATTACCGAGATTGGAGGTACTATAGGTGACATTGAGAGCCAGCCGTTCATGGAAGCCATTCGACAACTAAAATGGGAACTGGGGTCACCAAATGCGCTCAATGTACATTTGACTTACGTCCCATACCTCGCAGCCGCAGGTGAGCTGAAAACAAAGCCGACGCAAACAAGCGTGAAACAACTGCAGGGCTTAGGCATTCAGCCCGAAGTATTGGTTCTAAGAACAGAGCACGAACTGAATAGTGACATAAGGGCGAAGGTAGCACATTTCTGCAATGTTGACGTTGAAGCAGTGATTCAGAGCCAGGATCTGCCAAGCATCTATGAGGTTCCCGTAAACATGCGACGCCAAGGATTAGATACTATTATCTTGAAAAAGATGGGAATCAGTCCATTGAAGGAAAGCAATTCAGAAAACAACTCCAATTCCCCTGAAGAAGCACTGGGACCATGGCTCGACTTCCTTAAACGCAGAGAATTGGCAACAGAAGTCCTAAACATCGGACTTGTTGGGAAATATGACCTTCAAGACGCATATAAAAGTATTCATGAGAGTCTCGCACATGCGGGAACATACAACAATCACAAGGTTAAGGCTGTATTCATCAACAGCGAACATATAACAGGAAATAATGTGGCAACACAACTGCACGACTTAGCGGGCATTGTTATCTGTCCAGGCTTCGGCAACAGAGGTATAGAGGGTAAAATCATTGCCGCAGAATATTGCCGCACACATGACATCCCCACTCTTGGCATCTGTCTGGGAATGCAAATGATGGTAATTGAATTTGCAAGGAACGTACTGGGATATCAGGATGCTGACAGTGCGGAATTTGCAAATGAAGATACTCTTCATAAACGGCAAACACATAGCGCACATTTCGTTATCGACCTGATGGAAGAACAGAAAAGCATAACACAAATGGGCGGCACTATGAGGTTAGGTTCCTATGAGTGTAAAATATCGAAGGATAGCCGCACTTGGAAGGCATACGGAGAAAAGGATATCATCCATGAGCGTCACCGGCATCGTTATGAGTTCAATAATGCATACAAGGACGAATTTGAAAGGAACGGCATGAAATGTGCCGGAACGAATCCGGCAACCGACCTCGTGGAGATTGTCGAGATAACTGACAAGCGATGGTACATTGGAACGCAATTTCATCCAGAGTATTCATCTACGGTGCTCCATCCCCATCCGTTATTTATGAGTTTTATCAAAGCTTGCGCAGAACCAAAAGAAAAATGAACAGATTTCAAGCCCCCAGCTTAGACATAATACAAAAAGCTATATGGAAGAACTGAAACATGAATGCGGTGTCGCAATGATCCGTCTGCTGAAATCACCAGAATACTATAAGCAGAAATATGGTACCATACGTTATGGACTTAACAAACTATATCTGCTAATGGAGAAGCAACACAACCGTGGACAAGAGGGGGCTGGAGTAGCTTGTGTAAACCTGAATGCGCCAAACGGTACGGAATACATGTTTCGTGAAAGGGCTGAGGGCAAGGATGCTATTACGGAAATCTTCAAAAAGATCGCCACTCAAGCGTCTACCACACAAGCAAATAGCATGGGTGAAAGCTGGGAAGGGGCTCAGCTTTACATGGGACATCTACGCTATTCGACAACGGGAAAAAGCGGATTACAATATGTCCACCCTTTCCTGAGAAGAAATAACTGGAGGGCAAAGAACCTGTGTCTCTGTGGAAATTTCAATATGACAAATATCGATGAGGTTTTCCAGTTCTTGGTTTCACAGGGACAGTCTCCACGCATATATGGTGACTCGTATATTACCTTAGAGCTGATGGGACACAGGCTTGACCGTGAGGTGGAACGACTCTTTCAGGAGGCTACTAAGCTTGGACTTCATAATACTGACATCACCCGGTATATTGATGACAATGTTGAAATGGCGAATGTGCTTAAGACTACCATGTGCCATTTCGATGGCGGCTATGTGATGTGCGGACTTACTGGCAGCGGAGAGTTCTTTGCCATTCGTGACCCTTGGGGTATACGACCGGCCTATTATTATCATGACAAGGAGATTATTGTAGTCGCAAGTGAGCGTCCTGTGATACAGACCACCTTCGGTCTTAATGCAGAGGACATCAATGAGATTGGCGCAGGACAGGCTCTTATAGTACATCGCAATGGTGACTTCACCATCAAAACGCTAATACCAGACGACGCCAGTCCTGCCACAGAAAAAGGATCAAATGTCAACGGCAATATTAAAGAGCAGTACAGATTCTCAGCATGTAGTTTTGAGCGTATATACTTCAGCCGAGGATCTGATTGCGACATCTATAAGGAGCGGAAACGACTGGGAGAACAATTGACGTATCCAATCCTAAAAGCTATAGACTACGATGTCGCTAATACTGTATTCTCATACATACCGAACACGGCAGAGGTAGCGTTTCACGGTATGACTGACGGCATTCGTCGCTTTCAAAAAGACATCCAACTGCGGCGGAAGTCTGATAAAAC
>CAJOPT010000054.1 GCA_905236455.1 uncultured Prevotella sp.
GTATGTAGGAGTATTGGTTACACGCTCTAAAGGATACTTGTCACGATTACAATCAGTGACAGGTGCCGATATAAGGAAATCATTCTGTTGCGACGCATCAGGGTGCATAGTGAAGTTCACTTTACCCATTCCTGAGCCTTCACCCAAGGTTTCTTCGGTAATAGCAATACCATACGTACCCATACTTGAAGTGGGATTATATGGATAGTATGCCCAGAAGGTCATGTACTCATGTTGTGAAGGGTCGGCAGTCAACGGATTGTTCGGCCAGAAAATCTGGGGGGAACAGGTTAGAGTACCTCCCTCTCCTACCGTTGCCTGTACGTTGTACATCTGGTTGGCAGTATAGTACTCTTTAAGTGTCTTTGTCCCATCATCTGTAGGAGTCTCCTTCTCCTCTTTGGATAGTTTCACAAGGTCTTCCCACTTATTCTGCCCAGTATAGCAGCCGAAGATGCCTACATGCTTGCCAGTTTCAATACTTGTCTCCCCTTTATTAAGGATAGTCTCGTCGGCACGGGTTGCCTGTTGGCTTGCGACAACATTATGTGTGAACGTCACAACATTCTGCTCCACGGTTTCTTCCTGCTGAACAACTGGAGAATCCAGTTGCTCAGAGCAAGCAGAAAGGAGAAGCAAATACGGAATACAAAATTTATACTTCATAATTTAAAAGTCAAAGGTCAAAAGTCAAAGGTGAGAGGTTTATGGATGAAGGATGAAAGTTTAATACATATCACCCCCACAAGCAAACCATCACCCTTCACCTGTCAACCTTCATCAAAATATCAATGGTCAATGTTCAATGTTTAATGTTTAATGTTTAATGTACCACCACCTTCTTACCTCCGAAGATATATATACCCGGTGGTAGGTTCGGATGGTTCTTACGTAATGTTTCAGGAGTCTCATTGCGTCCCACACGGCGTCCTTGCAGTTCAAAGACGTCACATGGCCACGGGTTCTGCCCTTGATCTGTAATACCATCCTCTATCGGTTCGTCCTCTTCACCGAATGAACCTCCACTTCGCACATCACCTTCAAAGAACACACGTATTACCGAACGGGCTGTTGACGATGTACTATATGGATAGTATATCTTATTGTGATATACATATTTGTTGTCACGCTGCACATCAGTAGCAACTGTACCTGGTGATGCGGTAGCAGCTGAGTAACTTGCTTCATGAGCCTTATATCCTGAGTAAGTTTCCCTTGCCCAGTTGTCATTCCTGAAGAAGCCCACCTGCTGTTTTTTCTCATACTCATGTGATGAATGAGAGTCTAATCCTTCGAACGGCAGACCGAAGACCATGATGGTCTTGTCTGTAGTGAGTGTCTTTTCCAGATATTCACCCTTCAGTTGTATAGCATCTATGGCTCCGGTAATAACTGTTGGCTCTACATTCGGGATATACAGGTTGACGTAATGCTTTGTAGCATAAGGAGTGTCATCTCCGTTTTTCAACGCAATGTGCTTATCGATACTGGTACGCAGTACGACAGGCCAGCTTGCCGGCACAAACTGCGGATTACCCATCTCGTTCAGTCGGCTGACAGAGGCAAGAGTAATAGTACCGGGTTCTGCAGGAGTTCCATCGGTAACAGAAGTAGCAGTCAAAGTAAAGGCTGCATCTGTAGTATTACCTAACCGGACATCGAATGGCACGTAAAGCGAACCATAGTAGTTGTTGTCCTCGTTGGACAGAGCAGACAAATCAGGATCTTCCAGTTTGCTATTCCTTACACCGCCTTTGTTCACCTCTACGCGCAGCGGCATCTCGTTGTATGGCCAGTCTTCGTGAATACCTACCGGCTGCAAGCGCCACTTAGTGTCTTGAATGCCGTTGATGCCGTCGTTGGTATAGTGGTCACCTATTTCTACCATCTCATTGTCGGTATGACAAGTGATGCGGTAGCGGTGGTTACGGTCGATGCAGACGTAGTTGGTTTTGAGGTTTTCGACAACATCCGCATCCCAGTTTCCTGTGTTTTGCTTCAATGTGCGCAGTGTCATTGCTGCACCACCAATATCTGCCATACGGAACTGATTACTCCAGCCGCGCGGCTCTTCTGTGCTGTATGCTTCGTCAGATGACGGTGCGGTCTTTACCAATTCAGTACGTCCGAATTTATGAGCATCTGTCAGTCCCTCAGTTCCGCCAGGACGCGCCCACAACTGCAATCCCTGAGTGCCGACGTTATATACCTCATAACCATTTGTTGCCGTCATTCCTGCAAATTTGAAGATGCTCGACGGGTCAAAGTCTGCAGACAGGATTTCTATGTTGCCCTTCATAGCAGGGTGTGAAATTTGGTCGCGATCGCTCGTGCCTCCCTCCTTTCGGGTATCGACCTCACTGATTTTTGCCAACAAGTCAGCATATGTGTGGATGGTGCTGTGGCTCATGTCGGTCTCAAGGAAATGCAGCCAGCGTCCACCATTGTTGTTGGAGTCATCGGGGTCTGTCTTCTCGCTCTCAAAGCGGTAACCACTGATATAACGCGGACCGATAATGCCCTGAATATTCGACCCGTCACCTGCCAAGTCCTTACCATCAGTATTAAGAGGTTCTTCCGAGAATGCCACGATGCGGTAGTAACCATCCGTCATATTCACCAAATTGTCAGAAATGAATGTCAACGGCAGCTCTGTAGCGTCAAGAGCCCCAGTTCTA
>CAJOPT010000055.1 GCA_905236455.1 uncultured Prevotella sp.
AGAACAGGATTCGAACCTGCGAACCGGTTTTGCCGGTTACACGCTTTCCAGGCGTGCCTCTTCAACCACTCGAGCACCTCTCCTTAGTTGATTTCTTTTTTCAAGGGCACAAAGGTATTCATTTTATTCCGAAAAGGCGAACTTTACTATAAGAAATTAAGCATATTTAAGTTTATCAATAACCTACAGACGTTGGAAAATCCGATAGACGTTATTGTCTGTAATATGCGAGACCTCATTTTCCGAGACACCATAGCACTCTGCCAACTTTGACAGCACGGCGGCAACGTATGCGCTTTCATTACGCTTACCACGATATGGCACAGGAGCCATATAAGGGCTGTCGGTCTCAAGAACTATACGGTCAAGTGGGACAACGGCAGGAAGGACCTCTGGCAGATGTGATTTCTTAAATGTCAGCACCCCACCTATACCTAACACAAAACGGTCAAAGCGCAAAAGCTCGGCAGCCTCAAGCTCATTGCCAGTGAAACAATGGAATACGCCACCTGGCAATTCTTTCTCATAACGCCGCAATATCTTCACAAGCTCATTCTGCGCCTTACGGCAATGTATCATCAATGGCAGCTGCGTCTCCACAGACCATTGCACCTGTCTCTCAAAAGCCTCAAGCTGCTCTTTCTCGAACTCACGGCTCCAATAGAAGTCCAGTCCCACCTCTCCTATTGCGATAAAAGGATGCGACGGCTCATCAATATATTTGTGGATGGATGCCAACACCTGCTCCCAATCCTCACGCACTTCCTCAGGATGCAATCCAGCCATAGGATAGGCATACCCTGGAAACCTGCGGCATACATCAAGCACGGTGTCAACAGATTTCAGGTCAATCGCGGGCACAAGTACTTTCTCAACACCAGCTTCTTGCGCACGACATATCACCTCAGCAAGGTCACCAACAAACTCCTCGCCGTCCAAATGTGTGTGGGTGTCTATCATAATTAATTAATAAGTGTCAATGTATGATCATATATCACTTGTCTCGCTTCATCATCTTTGCGACATAAGCCCGGAGCTCAGCCTTACGCTCCTCCGCTACACTCACGGCATTCAAATAATCCTGGCATTCCTCAAAATAGCTGTTGATCTTGCTTAGTGCGAGATTATTTATACCAATCTCATTATAGAGACGCGTCACGGCTGCAATTTTCTCGTCACCACGTCCATTGATATCGCCATGAATCCACTTCCGCAACTCCTCACGTTGCTTATCGTTGGCACGGGCATACGCATTTATAAGCATGTAGGTCTTCTTGTTTGAGAGGATGTCACCGCCTATGGTCTTTCCGAAAACTTTCGGGTCGCCGTATACATCGAGGTAGTCATCCTGAAGCTGGAACGCCAAGCCAAGTTTCTCTCCGAAGAGATACAGCCGGTCAGCATCTTCCTTTGGGGCACCACCAAGGATTGCCCCGATCTTCAAGGCGCAAGCCAGCAGCACGCTCGTCTTTAGACGTATCATCTCAATATACTCATCTTCCGACACATCGTCACGGCTCTCAAACTCCATGTCATATTGCTGTCCCTCACCTATCTCCATCATAGTACGGGTAAACAATGGCGTAACCTCTGTCAACTTGTCTCCTGAGCTGAGACTCATCTGCTCAAATGCCATTACGAGCATCTGGTCACCGGAAAGGATTGCCGTGTTAGCATCCCATCTCTTATGTACGGTTGGCATACCGCGACGCATCGGTGCCTGATCCATCAGGTCATCATGCAGCAACGTGAAGTTATGATATGTCTCCAAAGCACACGCTGCACCAAGAATCTGCTCCGGTCGCTCCTTGTATAGCTGATATGCGAGCATCATCAATGTAGGACGCACACGTTTGCCACCGATAGAAAGTACATAACGGATAGGCTCATACAGACTCTCCGGTTTTCGTTCGTAAGACAGATTGTCAAGGTAGTTATTAACCAGACTGAGGATTTCTTCTGAGTTATACATTATAATATTATTTAATTAGTATTCGATTATTATTTGGCGATTGTTTTTAAGGTCACACCTGCCCTACAACTGAAAAACTATAGGTATGGCGAAAAGCGTGCGGCACACCTTACCGTCCATCTTGCCTGGAGTCCACTTCGGCATCATTCTTATGACGCGCATAGCCTCAGCGTCAAGAGGAGCATACTTTGGACTAACAACCTTAGCGTCGGTTATGCTGCCATCCTTGTTCACTACAAACTGGACGACCACCTTACCCTGCATCTTCTGCGCCTTAGCCGTAGGCGGATATTTCAGATTCTTCGTCAGCCATTTCATAAACTCCACTATACCACCGGGATATTCGGGCAGTTGCTCCACGACACGCCAATTAAGAGGATTCTCTTCTTCGTCCACGGGAACAGGAGGGAGAGCTGTGGTATTTTGCTGATTGGTCTCCTCCACGACCTCAGCTACCGTTATCCCCGACCCTTCATTGGTAAGCACGACGTCTGGTTTCTGTATCTCATCGGGCGTTTTTGCCTCCTTAACCTCACGCAGCTGTTCCGATACCGACGGCTTGGTCTCTGGCGGCGACACTGCCGCGACCATATCCTTCTGGTCGAGTGCCGGCAGTTGTTCGAGGTCTTGCACGATGTCATCAAACAGCTCAGCCTCATCATCACCATCCTTAGGGTGAGAGGTAAATTCAAGTGCCGCAAGGCATAGGGAAAGAGCCACGATAAGTCCGAGCAAGAACCCAGTACTCCGCTTATTATCCAGATCTGATAAATATGATTCTCTCTTTTCCAATTACTTTCTGTTATATTCGATGCAAAAGTACAAAAAAAAAACATATCGGCATGATTATGCGTGGATTTTTTTTATTACCTTTGCACGGATGAATAAGAGACGCATCACATTAATAATAACTGCGGCGGTCATGCTTTTCGCTGTCACCTGCTATGCTCAGGAGAGTCAGACGCAATACAATTTCCTACGTCTGCCTTCAGGTGCCCATGCTGCGGCATTAGGTGGTGAGAACATAACACTCATCGAGGACGACCCCGCCCTTATGTTCTCCAATCCTGCCTTGGCCGCCTCAGTCAGCGACATGTCTATAGGACTCAACTACATGAACTACATGAGCGGTGCCAACTATGCCAGCGCCTCGTTCACCAAAGCCATGAAAGGAAAGGCGACTCTCGCCGGAGGAGTCCAATATATCAACTACGGTAAGATGAAGGAAGTTGACGAGAACAATATTCAGAAGGGAGAGTTCTCCGCTAACGACATTGCCTTGAATGCTATATTGTCATACCAACTTGGAAAAAACCTCGTTGGTGGAATTACGGCAAAGTTCATCACATCATACCTTGCCGACTATAATTCTGTCGCCGTAGGTGTTGACCTCGGAATCAACTACTATGACCCGGAGAGGGAATGGTCGGTATCAGCTGTGGCGAAGAACCTTGGAGGAGAGGTGAAAGCTTACAATGAGGACTATGGTAAGATGCCGTTCGACCTTCAAATCGGAGTAAGCAAGACTGTCACGGGAGCGCCGTTCCGCATCTCTGCCACCCTTACAGACATGACACATTATGACTATCGGTTCATCAACCACCTCAATTTGGGACTTGACATCCTGCTGTCTAATCAGATATGGATTGGCGGTGGATACAACTTCCGTAGAGCTGATGAGATGACCATACAGAGCAACGATGAGGAAAGCACCCATGGTGCCGGGCTCTCTCTTGGCGCGGGAGTCAACCTTGACCGTTTCAAGCTTAATGTGGCATACGGCAAATATCATGTGTCAAGCTCCTCTCTCCTTGTAAGTGTGGCGCTTGCACTTTGAGTTTTATCAGTTTTGTGTTTTATCAACTATTATCAAAATGAAGAAAATAACCATAGCTATCGACGGTCACTCTTCTTGTGGCAAAAGCACCATGGCAAAGGATCTTGCCCGTGAGCTCGGATATACTTATGTAGATACAGGCGCCATGTACCGCGCGGTGACACTCTTTGCCTTGCGCAACAACATGTTCCCCAATGACAAAGTTGACGAACAGCAAGTGAAAGACCATCTTGACGACATACACATAACCCAGCAAGCCGACGAACAGACCGGAGGTACTGTCACCTTTCTCAACGGAGAGAATGTAGAGAGGGAGATACGAACCATGGAAGTGTCGTCTCACGTAAGTCCTATCGCCACCCTACCCTTTGTACGCGAGAAACTCGTTGAGCAGCAACAGGCAATGGGTAAGGACGGTGGCATCGTAATGGATGGCAGGGACATCGGCACCGTCGTGTTTCCCAATGCGGAACTGAAGATCTTTGTCACTGCCTCGGCAGAGGTAAGGGCACAACGCCGTTACAAGGAGCTGTTAGGCAAAGGCATGGAGGCTGACTACAACGAGATTCTTCACAACGTACAAGAGCGTGACTATATCGACTCCCATAGGGAGACATCCCCACTGCGTCAGTCTGAAGACGCTATACTTCTTGACAACAGCAACCTCACCATAGAGGAGCAAAAAGTATGGCTGCTCAGCCAAGTAGCAAAAGTTCTGGGTAACAAATAGTATATATTCACTCTCGCTTTATCGCTATTTTTACACGAAGCCATAACGATTGGAGTAATTTGTAAAATTATACAACATTTTATCCTTAATCAAAGGTCATCTCTGCATTAAGAAAAGGTGACCTTTGCTTTTATTAAAGGCTCCGAGACTATGTAAACACGATTTACTACATCCATAACAAAAAATCTCATCGCATTATTTTATGCTAATAAGTCAACTGCATAAGTATTAATGCTTAAAATTCAAAAAAAGCAATCTAATACTACTATTTTTATAGTTAATTTATTTTAAAATAAAGCTTATCTTGTTAAGTTTTATAATCCAACCAGATAAAATGTTCCATTACCAATGAATTGTACTACCTTTACAAGACTCTTTTTTGAGTAAGGTATTTTTATGCCTGTAAGAATTCAGTACAACACAAAGTCTGGATACACTAACAAAAAGAATATACAAAAGCAAAAATAATAACAAAATGAGACAAACAAAACTTCATTATTTCTTAACGTTGCTCATGCTCTTTGCATTGGCAACGGTGAATGCTGTGGCAGACACATACACATGGGAATTATCTGCCAATGATTCCAAAGCAAAAACGGCTACAAATGACATTATTACTATTACATTTGGCGGTTCAAATCTTAGTGCTCAAAAAACATACATGGGCTACAAAAATGGAAGTACGCTTTCCGTTTCCTCCACAACAGGTTACACCATTACGGGTATTTCCTTGACTTTTGCAAATGAATATACGCCAACAAATAACTCATTCACAGCAAATCCTACAGGGTTGAATGAGGACTGCACTTCATGGTCTGGCAATGCATCAAGCATTTCCATTACGAATTCAACCTCAAATAATGATACTCGTATCACAAGCATCACGGTTACTTATTCATCAGCAGCCTCTTCAGATGCTACACAGTCTATCAACATTGCAGATCTTCGCTTCGAACATCTCACCTACAACCCAGGGCGTAGTGGTGTGGCAGGATTTGATATTACAACCTCCGGGTGGATGACCTACACCACCGTTTCAGGAGATGACAGGATATACACTTTACTACTCAGCAGTACAGGAAGCAACAATTCTATTACGATTGCGCCCAATAGTACCAACAGCAGCAGGAAAATCAAGCAAGTTATCCTTTATGGCGGCGGTGGCGCTTCTACATTTAATAACGCTACTGTAACGAGTGCCAACACAACTAAATATGTTAGTGAATCAGAAAATATAGGTGCACTTGTTTGGGAGAATGAAACAGGTGCATCCAGTGCCACCATCAGTATCAATTCAACTGATCGTCCACACATCTATGCCATCAGTATTGTAACTGATGGAGCGATGAGCTGGTCAAAACAACGCGTTACATTATCCTTCGACCCGACATCAGGAACTGCATCTACCAGCCAGACCGACTTCTCTATTGATGGTAGAGTGAAAGCATCCATCGCTAACGGTAGTCCAGAGAGTTTCCGGGCAGATGAGTTTAGTGCTTCCAGTGTTTCGAACAGCGGAAGTTCTGCAGAGTTCAACCAATACCATATTTCTACAAGTAAAGTGGGTGTCAACACCGGCTCTTCGGCTGGTACGGCAACAATTACTGCCACTTTTGCAGGCAACACTTTTTATGAAACAGCCACCAATGGTTCCTACACCTTGACCATTGCTGACAATTCCACTCATACGACAACCATTACCGTTGATGATATGCGAATATCCAAGAAAGTAAATAGCAACGGTCTGAACGCCAGCGATAATAACCTTGACCGTACACTTGGAGGATTCGCATTTACATTCACAAGTAGTAATAATAGCGGTGAAGGTGTGAAATTCAATAATGGCGACGGTATAAGCCTCCGTACAACGACAGGTGATTCTCCAGAGAGCGGTACCATAACAATTACACCGCAAAAAAACGATAACGACAAAACCGTTAAGATTACCCGTGTAGATATTGAGACCTACCCCACCAGCGATTATACAAACGGAACGCTCACGGTAAGCGGTTTGACTGACGATCAAACCCTCAATGCCGTTTCCTCTTATTCGTTCGCCAACTTGAGCAATGGAGAAGGTGTTGATGTATTCACCATGACATCCAAATCCGGTACAATTTATATTAAGAGTTTCACCATCTATTATCTGGATTCAGACGGAACACTGAATACCACCAAGACTACACCGACCCTTACTTTCAGCAAGTCTTCGGATACGGTCACCAGTAGCGACACCTATACCTCTCCAACCATTACGGGCACGACTCCGAACAACTTCGACTTCACCATCACCAGTAATAATACTAGCGTAGCCACCGTTGCTGCCACCAACTGGTCGAGTGCCTCGCTTGTGTCGCTGCAGGGTACTGAAGGAACGGCTACCATTACTGCATCATCGGCAGGAAGCACATACTTTAATGCCGCTACTGATGCCACCTACACTGTAACCGTTAGCAGTACAAACTCCAAGAAGTGGGACTTCACCACACTCGACGTTACCAAAACCATCAATGAGACAGATTGGAAAAAGAGTGGTGATTACTATAACAACCAATTTACCACATCAGCTACAACTAAGAATGCAACGATAAGTAGTGGTTCTTCCTACTATACCACAACAGCAACAGGTTCGCAGATTTATGGGTTGCTGTTCGGACGCGAAAATTCTTCAGGTCTCAGTACAGGTCAGATTCGTCTGTGGAGTTCGTACCTGACCACTAACAACTCTGCTGTAGTGATTGCCGTTCCTGCAACAACGGGGCAGAAAGTCATCGTAACCTTTGATGGTGGCAACAGCACGACCCAAGAAGGCTTCGACTTTACCAACGCTACGCTTGAGGGCGATAACACAGCTACATCAATCAAGTCTGACGAGACACAGCGCATTGCAACACTGACAGCAGGCACAGGCGGATATGTCACCCTTAAATTCACTACCAGCAAAGTTAGACTTTACTCCATTGAAGTGAAGGACGAGACACGTAAGACGCTGACCCTTGCTGACATCAACAATACATATAATAGGGCTACCAGCAACACTACCTTCAGCCATTATGTCAGCTTCACCGCATCCGATGGTGCTACCGATGCTCTGACATACGAAGGCGACGCAAGTCATCTGCATATCACCTCTTCTAACTCCAGTGTGCTTGCCGTAAAGAGTACAGAGCCACAAGTATCTGCCAAGAACTTCGGATCTGGTAGTACCTTCGCCTTTGAAGGAATTGAAGCCGTCGGAGCTGGTACAGCCACACTTACCATTACTTTCGATGGAAACAACGAGTATAAGCCCACCAGCTATACGTCACAAGTCTATACCGTGAGTGGTGCCCTTGGTGCTTTCGCTGTAGAGGCAGACGACCAGGCCATCCAGCAGGGACAGCGTTCACCCATTGAGCCTGTGATAACAAACACAAGCGGACAGGCCATTGGCATCCGTGCCACTTCTGGAGGATATGAGACTTACGTGCTTGATGAGGAAGAAGACCTTCCAAACTATTCCACATATTTCGACTTCACCTATACTGCAGGTAGTGGTTCGGGTACTAACTATTCTCATATTACCGTAGCAAGTGATGGTACCATCAGCACCACAGAAGACACTGGCATTGGTGCTACCCGCAGCATTGCGATTTCTGCTACCGTAAAAGATGCTTACAAGAGTGCATTCGGTGGAAACACTGCTACAGCCAGCACCACAATCACCGTAACCGTCAGAGCTAAAAATGCAGGTATTAACCCCTGTACGTATTATTGGAACAGCGACTTGACAAGTAATGAGGTGACTGGCCCTGGTGATAATACAGACTACAAAGTAGAATCTGGCAGTTCTATGGGTATCTTCGGCGGAAGCGGCACATTCGGCAACGGTTTCCCCAATGGTCGTATAATGTATGTAAAGCCCAAGAATGCAGAAGATATCATCTTCTTCAGCTATGCTGTCAATACCGAGCCGAGCGACTTCCCTGCCCAGCCTAAGTTGGACAAAGACAAGAAGCACTATATCTACCGCCGTGGTATTCCTATTTATATTGATGATGACTTCACAAATGGAACTGACTATGTCCGCATAAACGTAGCAACGGCAAGCTATGATGCATCCACCAAGAAATATACGCTCAACAGCAGTGTGGTAAAGATGAAGTTCATTATGACAACCCATGATCGTCCAGCACAGCCAACATACGACCCAACATCGCCCGACTCTGATCCTACACTGAACAAGGATGGGCGTAAGATAATGAATACCTCTCAGAACGTAGTAGCCTATGGTGAAGGTGCATCAAAGAATGTTACTGGTGATGGAAACCTTGTATATGGTAAGTTCTCTACATCAAGTGTATATACCACAGCTCAGCTAATTAATGAGGAAACTGTTACATATCGCATCGACAATGTTCCAGTGGTTTCCACTGAGGTAAACAAACGTCGCTTCACGGCTGTGCAGATAAAGAACTATACAACAAGCGAATCACATACCGAGCCAGGCGGCTATGGCGACTACATCAGTGAGCAGACCTATACAGAATATTATTATCTCTATGATACTGACCTCCGTCTTACTCCTGCTACAGGCCAGTCAAGTATCAACTACAATATCAATCCAAGCACTTCTACCCCCAATGTTCCCGTAAATACGGTAACTTGGTACAACAAGCGCAACTACAACAATTCCAATGCTACGGGCGTTACTCAGGAGGTTGACAATTACGAGGGTAAGATTACGTATGCCATTACTGACACCTATAACCTTACCGTAGGAACTGATGTCAGCATCGATCCTACAACGGGTATCGTCACCTCATCCACCAGTAATCAAGGCTGGGTTAAAGTTACTGTCACCTACACTGGCGGTGAGGAGCATGGTGGAAAGAGCGGTGAACCGCAATACGTAAGTACCACCGACAAATCGGCTGCTGACTTCTATGTATATATTTATGATACCAGCAAGCAGCGTCCGACAATTACTCCGACCACCCGTAACTTCACGGGAACAATGACCTATACCATTACCGCTCCTGAAAACTGGGATGTTGTATATACTACCGACGGTAATACCCCTACAGTTCCATCAACAGGCACCCCGTCAAGTAATTATATTGCCCACGACAGCAATCCAAATTATCATGAGATAAAGATTGGAGATGTTGGAAACGGAGAACGTCAGATAACTTTAGCCATTGATGCAACACATACGGTAAAGGCAATTGCTTATAACCCAGATGACAGGACTGCATATAGTGCTATTGTTTCCGAATCTTACACACGTAAGGAGCCTCTCCCCAATCCAGTCTTTGATCCAGATGGCACGGATAAAGACAACAATGGCACACTTGACTACTACTATTATAATACCAACACATTGACGGTACAGATTGCCTGTGCCTACGCAGGTTCAGAAATTTACTACACCGTTGACGGTTCTACGCCGGAAATTGGTGCTACAAACACCTATAAGTACTCTGGTCTAAGCAAGGTAGTCATCTCTGGTGATGTCACTATCAAGGCTGTAGCCTACGACCCAGTAAACAAAATTTTCAGTAACGTAGTACCATCTGGCTACAAATATTCCGATAAAATGGATAAGCCATACTTCCAGATATCTTACGACAAAGGTTCCACATGGTATGGCTATAATGAAAACACATGGGAACAGAACGCAACGGGATGGCATAACGGACAGAGCCACGAAGTCACTCCGTCTACCCAAATTCGTATCATCGACCCGAATGCTGTAGCTGGTACCATCTTCTATACACTTGACGGAAGCACTCCTTCTGATGATACCAACAGCCTCATTTACTTCGAAGGTTATCCGTTCACCGTGGGTAAGAACACAACTGGTAAGGCAATAACCAAACTTGACGATGCAAGCAGCGATGTCGCAAGTGCTGTGTTTAAGATTACTAAT
>CAJOPT010000056.1 GCA_905236455.1 uncultured Prevotella sp.
AGTAGGTGGCCGCCCTCTTTGATGAGTGTGAGGCGGGTCCTGTGGTCCGGGTACGGACGCAGGATCCGTCTCTTTTTTTGTTATATTTAGTATATTTACTTTGTGCAATGCAATAAGAATTATATATTTCCGTTATAAATATAATGATTAAGAGTCAATATTGCAAGATATTTCTATTATGGCTTCTTGCCGTATTATTATATGCTTGTGCGGATGATGATACCTTTACGACATCATCCCATAATTTACTTTCGTTTTCTACAGATACTGTAAGATTAGACACCACCTTTTCCCGTGTGCCGACAACAACCAAGACTTTTTGGGTTTATAACCGTTCAGGTGATGGTATAAGGTGTACTAACATACGATTGCAGAAAGGCAATCAGACTGGTTTTAGAGTGAATGTAGACGGAATATACCTTGGAGCGACACAAGGTTATCAGGTTAATGACATTGATATCCGTAACAAAGATTCCGTACGTGTTTTTGTGGAACTGACTTCTTCGATGACTAATAAGGCAGAACCTGTGAAGCTTGAGGATGATCTGATCTTCACGTTGGAGAGTGGTGTTCAGCAGAAAGTAAATCTAAATGCTTATTCTTGGGATGCCGATTTAGTAACAAATTTGAGAATCTCAAAGGATACGACCATTTCAAGTACTAAGCCAATAGTTATATATGGGGGTGTGGTTGTAGACAGCTCAGCAGTATTAACTATCGGTGCCGGAACAACATTATATTTTCATGAGAATGCGGGCATAGATGTATATGGTAAGCTTTTGGCGAAGGGAACTGCCGATAATAATGTTGTATTTCGTGGTGACCGCATAGACCACATGTTTGATTATCTTCCGTACGATCGTGTCACAGGTCAGTGGCAGGGTATTCATTTTCATTCATCCTCTTATGATAATGAGTTGTCGTATACTGATATCCATAGTACTTATCATGGCATTCGTTGTGATTCTTCTGACGTGTCAAAGTTGAAGCTGACATTATACAATAGTATAGTTCACAACTGTCAGGGCTATGGTCTTCTTTCAACTAACTGTGTAATAGATATATACAACACACAGTTAACGAACACTTTGAATGATTGCTTGTGTTTTATCGGAGGGGGGGCCATGCTCCGTCATTGTACATTGGCACAGTTTTATCCCTTTGATGCCAACCGTGGTGTAGCACTACGTTTTGGAAACTACAGTAATGACATATCCTATCCTCTTCATCAGTTTGAGGTTTACAATACGATAGTAACAGGTTATGCTGATGATGTTGTGATGGGTGAGTTTGTTGACTCTGTTAGTGCCAGTTATCTGTTTGACCATTGTTTGTTGCGCACACCAGAAGATACTACTTCAACTAATCCATTATTAAAGGATATAATCTATGAAGATCCAAAGGATACAATCCATGGTGGTGATAAAAACTTTCGTATGATTGATATTGAGAATCTGAAATATGATTTCTGTATTGATTCACTGTCATTGGGGCGTGATGCCGGTATTATGCTTCCTCACGGATATAGCGAGTATGACCGCTTAGGTATACGTCGTGACGAGAAACCCGACTTTGGGTGTTACGAGTATGTTGTTAATCCATTAAAATAGTCTTAATATAGTAATTATAAAAGGAGAGAACCATGAAGACAATAGACATTCACATACAAATGGCATTCTGCAAACTTGAAGAGCTGCCACAAGAAGACCAACAACTCATACAAGCAGCTATTCGAGCCACGGATAACTCATATGCCCCATACAGTAAGTTCAATGTAGGTGCTGCCATCAGATTGGAAAATGGACTTGAGATTATTGGAGCCAACCAAGAGAATGCGGCTTTTCCGTCAGGGTTGTGTGCCGAGCGTACCGCTATCTTTGCCGCACAAGCTCAGTATCCAGAGCAGGCTATAACAGCCTTGGCTATAGCTGCAAGGAATCAAAATGGACTTCTGGCTGAACCTGTTACGCCATGTGGCTCCTGTCGTCAGGTTATATTGGAAATTGAGGATCGCTATAAGCGCCCGGTGCGTATTCTTTTGTATGGAACTAAAGGAGTGTATGTGATCAACTCTATCAATGACCTGATGCCTTTGAGTTTCGTCGATGCTAACATGAACGGTTGACAATGTGGAAGAGTCTCTGTTTAGGGCGTTGTCTGTGAGTGCTTCTAAAGGATCTTTATAGAGATCGCTTTCTTTCATGTTCCTTTCACATCCTTCAGTCATCTTTTCTATTTGTGTTAGCCGGCTTTGAAGGTCGTTAGTATTTCTGTATCTCCGATAATACCTGTCAGCGGCACGAAAGTAATCTCTGGCATTAGCCCATTGCTGAAGGAACATATAGCAGAAGCCTAATCGGTATAGGGCGTCTCCTTTCTCGTTCTCGTAACAAACTGTCAATGTCTTCTCATACATGGGAATAGCCTGTTCATATTGCTGTAGGTTAAAGTGACTCTCACCGTTGGCATAGTAATAAACGTTTCTTTCATGAGGGCTGAGAGCCTCCAGCTGTGGTATCATGACATCAAAGTATTCTGTTGCTTTCTTGTAGTCCCATTCATAATAATAGCACAGCCCGATATAAGCTCTGAACCTTGGGTTTAGCTTATATTTATTGTCCAGTCTATGGAAAATAATCAATGCCTCATGGTACTTTTCCGAATTGAAATAGTCTAAGGCTTTCCCCAATTGTTCAGTGTCTTCATGCTGCTGCGCGTATGTTTCTCCTGGAATCATTAACAACATAAGCAGTGCCGCTGTCAAGAAAACAACCTTTCTCATGCCTTGGTAATACAATTATTTTGTATAAAAATCAATGAGGTTTGTTATAGCTCTCCTGCATACAGGACAAAATTCTGGTAACTCATTTGAGCGCATTCTGCAGTCCATACATCCTCTATATATGCCTTTCATGTTATAGCCAGCCCCTTCAAAAACACCAATCTTGTAATTGTCATCTGTCGGTGGGGTAGGGATTTTAGTGTTTTTATCTACCATATCTTTCCATTTCGACTGAAAATCTACAAGAGTAGTTATGTTAGGTTCCCATGGCTCAATATCATGAGGGTACATTGGCAGATCCTCGCTCTCATAAGCATATTCATCTCCGAGTCCAGCAAATGAGTGTCCGAACTCATGCACTACTACAGGTCTGTATAACCGGTGATGAGTCATTGAGAGATTATATGAGTTCAGTATGCCTCCACCACCATATTTCTCAGTATTAACCAATACGATGATATGTTCGTAAGGAGTTCCTGCAAGCCAATCATGAAGTTCTTTTAGATGCAGGGTGGTGAGGTATCGGTCAGTATGGAACGTGTCGAAATGTGAGTGTACTGCAGTGTTCTTCCATATACCTTTGGCAGGCTCAGACGTGCCGCTTTCTTTTGATGGTGACTTCACGGCAATTATACTGAATTTGTCTTTTAATGACTTGAATGGTTCATGTGCGAACAAGGCTTCATTGGCAATCTTCGCATCTTCAATGAAGACAGGCATCTCATCCTCAGTATATCCTTCTGCGATATAAGCAATATGAATACATTTATTGGTGTCTGCTGGTGTGACAAGAGTCTCGTATGGTGTCACAAAACGTTCGCCACTATGCCGTATAAGTATATCGTTAGGAATTACGGTATGGGTTAGAGTGGTAGTAATCTCCCTTCTGTTATTGCGCAAGTCAATTGTTATATCTACAGTATCTTTAGGGAAAGGAACGAGAAACACATTCTCAAATGATTGTGTTCCAAACTTGGAGTCATCGTAGCTCAGCCATTCCTGAAAAAGGGAAGAAAACGAGTTACGATATATTACTTTATCTGTATTGTGTCTCTTTACTGTTATCTGTCCGTTACCTTCCACGGGCAGCTCTGTAAGTCTTTGTCTTTTCCCATACCATTTAGGAATAGAGTGTAACTGGTCAACAGCAATGTACTGCTGTTGCCTGTTTCCGCTGAAAGTATAATCAATACGTAATGTTCTGTCTTCGAAAAAATCATCGAATGTTTGAGCACTAACACATTGGAATACATACAGTAACAATACAGTAGCAATAATCTTTTTCATATATTGTAATTTATTTCTTTCAACAATTCTTTAATATATTCGCGATGCCAGTCTTCTTCATGTAGTCGCAGATTCCCAAAAGCAAGCAAGTCGATATCTAAGTTTACAATTCCGTGTCGATGGTCGTCTTCTTTGTCACCTGCCATGCGTTCAACACCTCTAATCATAGATTGCAGTTGCTTCTGTGTCAGCGTTGTTGTCGCAATTCCAACACAATTCAGAAACGGCTCTGATTCTATCTTAATGGGTTTTGTCCTTTTGTTTTTTGAAAACACGATATCAGGCAGCATCTGTCTAAGTTCCTTACGAGCCATACTGATATTCTTATGCTGATGCGTATTTGAGCCCAGTGCCAGAATAATAGTTGTCGCTTTCATAGTGCAAAAATAGCAAAAAGATTTTGTATTTCAGACAAAATCCTGTATTTTTGCACTATCAAGATAAATGTATATGAAACGACTAACCATATTAACACTTGCCTTAGCAGTATTTTTGCAAATATTTTCAAATCCCAAACTGAAATGGAATGCCCGTTTTCAGGAATACATCAACCAATATAAGAATATCGCTATCAGGGAGATGCATCGCTATGGTATTCCTGCCAGCATCACCTTGGCACAGGGGCTTCTGGAGAGTGGTGCAGGTCAGAGTGAGATAGCCGTTAAGGGCAACAATCATTTCGGAATAAAGTGTCATGGATGGGAGGGGCGTACCGTTTACCATGATGATGACCTTAGACAGGAGTGTTTTCGTGCATATGACGATCCGTATGAAAGCTTTGAAGACCATAGTAAGTTTCTTGCAAATCGTCCCAGGTATAAAGACTTATTCCACCTTAGTCGCACAGACTATAAAGGTTGGGCACATGGATTAAAGAAGGCTGGTTACGCTACGAGTCCTACATATGCGCAGCGTTTGATAGATCTAATAGAGCTTTATCGTCTTAACGAATATGATCTTATGAACTATGAAGACACTCGCTTAGCGAATAAGGTTGAGTATTCTCCTTCCGTTCAGATAAAAGACGATAGGGTACAGGCACTTCATGCCCCACATCAGCTATATCTTAATAATGATAACTGTTATCTTGTCGCCCGTCGTGGTGATACCTTCCAGTCTATTGCAGATGAGTTGGATATGAAAGCCTCTAAGATAGCAAAATATAATGAGCGCGATAAACAGGATGTCTTGAATGAAGGTGATATCATTTATTTGAAGAAAAAACGTCCAAAGGCTGACAAGGCTTTTAAAAACCGTGTACATGTTGTTAAACAAGGTGAGAGTATGTATAGTATAGCGCAGAAGTATGGTATCCGCCTTAAGAGTCTTTACAAGATAAACAACCTTCCTTCAAGCCATCAAGTACGCATCGGCGAGCAGTTGCGAGTATACTAATTATTATCCCTGTATATAATGGTATAAAACTTAAAGGGCAAGACACAAGAAAATAACTACTGTGACTTGCCCTTCAATCTTTGTGATTCCGTTGGAATTTGCCCCCAAGCCTACTGCGTTTTGGTTGGGGACCCTTTCTTAAAACTTTGTGATTCCGTTGGGGTTCGAACCCAAGACCTACTGCTTAGAAGGCAGTTGCTCTAATCCAACTGAGCTACGGAACCATCCTTTACTGCGGAAGATGAGGGATTCAAACCCCCGATACCCAAAAAGGGTATACCGGATTTCGAGTCCAGCGCATTCGATCACTCTGCCAATCTTCCAAATGCGGTTGCAAAGGTAATAATAATCTTTCAAAACACAAAATATAGTATGAAAAATATACTTATTTTCTATTTATGGCAGATTCTCGAAATGCGTTTTATGATATTAATCTATTTATATTTGCTAAGGAACTGTCCAGCTTGTTCATTGCCGAGAGACTGTGCCTTCTCAATATTCTTTATTCCCTCAGTCTTATTGCCGCTTTCAGCCTGTGACACGCCAAGTATAAGCCATCCTTCTGAAGCTTCAGCATCCATCTCTGTGCATTGTTTGGCAGCCTTCATAGCCTCTTCATACTTTCCCACCCTGAGGTAGAGGGAAGCCAGTTCTGCCCAATAGACAATATTCTTAGGGTCGATATATACGGCATGTGCAAGATCGTTGAGAGCTGGCTGGAAGATTTTTCCTTTTGCCTCACTTTGTCCGCGCAGGAAATAGAACTCTCCGTTAAGTCGTCCAACCATAAGTGCCTCATATATATACAGGTCAGCCATAGCCTTACGATATTGCTCCATTTTGTCAAGTTGGAATCCACGTGCAAGGAAATATGGTGCGGCTACAACAGTATATGGGGTGTCGCATACAGCTACGGCACTATCAAGAAGAGCGAGGAGTTCCGCATCGGTTCCATTCATCTTCTGTTTAGCTTGCATTGCTTGATAGAAAAGCTCCCCATTGCGTATAGGTGATTTTGTAAGGTTTAGAAAAATATCGTATGCCTGTTGATATTCTCCTTTCTCATACAGAATCTGCGCTTCCATCTGTTTGTATTGTGGTTGTGGTGAAATCGCATAGGCAGAATGAATTTCCTCAAGGGCTTTGTCTAACATTCCGCTTTGGAATAGTACGCGTGCGTAGTTGAAATGTGCCTCTTCCTTGTCGCTTACCTTTTTCAATGCATCCTGCATGGTGTTTTGAGCCTTTAGCGTATCGCCTTTAGCCAAGGATAGCATAGCCTGCGAGAAATACCCATCATTAGCAGAAGGGAACTGGCGAATGAAATCGTTTATTGTTGCCTCATAATTCTCTCCGCCATTTTCTCCTGCAATCATCATAGCCACGACAGCCTGTTCTTGGTCCTCTGGTAATGCAATGCGTATGTTTGTCTGCTTTAGTGTAGGCTCATTCTGGGAAAGTCCGTTAATAGTAAAGTCACTGGCATACCTTGCATCGGTTGCATTCTTAGTGGATGTATTACCATTAAAGATACCGAGTAAGCGTCCGTTATTGTCTACTACAGGGCAACCATTGTATATTTCTCCAGCATCAGTCTCAAGAACATAGTACATATATTTTGTCATGAAAGACTCAGCAGCTTTCACTGATGCTTTTATGTGTGCACCACTTTTCTTTTCAGAAAGAATCCATACCTCAGCTCCAACACTGGCAGGCTTGTCAGCTTTTGTAATCACTGCGGTCTCCTTTCCAGCTATCCGAAACTTTGAGAGGTCATAAATCTCATTAGCTCCCATGATAGCATCTACAGGAATTCGGTTCCCTTTCGCATCAACAATAACAGCATGGTCAGCTCCGGCAAATGGAGACCATAAGCTCACGGCAGTACCTCCTTGAGCAATAAAAACACCTTTTGCCGTGGCAAGAATAGAACCGTCGTTTTTGAATGTTGTAAGTGTGAAAACAGCATCAACAGCTTTCTTTACTGCCCCGGGTTGAGCCATGGCAGGACAACAAGTGATAAGGGCGGTGATTGCTATAATAAGATTATTTATTTGTGTCATGATAATATTTCCAATATAAGTTTATTTGTTAGCCAATAGTTCCTTAGCGTTATTAATTGCAGCCTCAGTGATATTGTCACCAGAGAGCATCTGGGCAATTTCTGTTATGCGCTCTTCCTGTTTGAGCATTATCATGTGGCTTTGAGTTCCTGTAGCAGTATCATCCTTGTATACTTTATAGTGGGATAATCCCATTGCAGCTATCTGTGGAAGATGAGTGATAGAGATTACTTGTCGTCCGTGCTGCCCCATTTCTTGCATTATCATTGCCATTTTCTGTGCCACCTTTCCACTTACACCTGTGTCTATTTCGTCGAAAATAATGGTAGGGAGCTTTACCACTCCGCTTATCAGTGCTTTCAGCGATAGCATTACGCGTGCTATCTCACCACCTGACGCTACTTGTGAGATAGGTAGAAGTGAGAAATTTTTATTTGCACTAAATAAGAACTGGATATGATCAGTTCCATTTGGTGTAAGCAGAGGCTCAGTATCTAATTGTATGCGGAATTGTACGTTTGGAATGCCGAGGGGAATGAGGAGCTCGCTTAGTTTCTTTTCAATATCTTTCGCTGCTTTTTTGCGGAGTCGTGTTAACGTTGATGCTTTCTGTATGCAGAAGTCATATTGTTTGTTAACCTCATTGTGCAAGTCGTTTAGAACATCATCACTATTATCTATATTCTCTATTTTTGTCTTAAGGTCTTTCATGATGTCCAGAAGTTCCTTGACAGTATTGACATGATATTTTTTTTGGAGTGTATAGATAGTATCAAGTTTGTCGTTAATGGCTTCGAGACGAGTAGGATTGAAATCTATATCGTCTTTCTGTGATGAGATGTCACTGGTGATGTCTTTCAGTTCAATATAGCAGCTGTTTAATCTCTCAATAATATCGTGTACAGTGGGATATACCTGTTCTATAGATTGCAGGTCGTTAATGGCTGTTTTGATTTTTGATATAGCATTATCATCATCACTGTTGAGTAGACTGTCGGCTTGGTAGAGCGATGATTTTATTTCCTCTGAGTGAGAGAGAGTTTCGCTTTCTTGTTCAAGCTCTTCTTGTTCTCCTTCTACAAGTTTAGCCTGTTGTATCTCATTAAGTTGGAAACGTATGAAGTCTTCTTGTTTTTTGCTTTCCGCAATAGCTTGTTCCAGATCCTTGACTGTTTGGGAAAGCTTCTTGTATTGCATAAAAGCTTGTTTATACTCGTCAAGCTCTTTTTGTGTATGTGCAATGATATCTACAACTCTCATTTGGAAATCTTCTTTCTGCAAAAGAAGATTCTGGTGTTGTGAATGAATGTCTATGAGTTGTTCACCCAGTGCTTTCAGCATTGTAAGTTGTACAGGTGTGTCATTGATAAAAGCCCTTGACTTTCCTGCATCAGTAAGTTCTCTCCTTATGATACATTCTTCTGGATCATAGTCGATATCATTTTCATCAAAGAATCCATTGATTTGATATCGTGAGAGGTCAAACTTTGCCTCAACGATGCATCTTGATGCACCAACCTTGATGAGTTTTGAATCTGCCCTCTGACCAAGTAGAAGTCCAATGGCACCTAATATAATACTCTTTCCCGCACCAGTCTCACCTGTAATAACAGAAAAGCCTGACTGGAAACTGATGTCAAGCTCATCTATGAGAGCAAAATTCCTGATATAAAGATGTTTAAGCATTTATTCTTTTATTTTTTCCCAAGTATTGTTTTGGGATGCATTGATACCAAAGAGCAGATCATAGATGCTTGACTTTTCTTTTTGTGTACCTTTCCCTTTGTAAATGTTAGCCAGCTCATCTTTCTTGTAGTCTGTCCATATCTGTGGCAGCATGCTAAGCGGTTTGTCCTCATGGCATTTCTTAAGATGAGTCTCAAGAGCCGTGGTGATATTTGTGCGTCCCCTCTCAACATTATTTGCCATCTCGTCAAGTCCTGTACGATAGTAATCGTATTGTAACTGCCGGAAAGGTTGCATGGCACCGTCAAGATAGTCATTGATGATGGCAAAACGATTACGGTCGTTTTCAAATGCTTTCCATCCAGGGAACTGTAGGTTTTGTGCATTGTTGGCAAGGTTCATGCATCTTTGCAGGATATCCTCTCCTCCCATTGGCGCAAAGCTGTCGAGATCTAATCCTATGATAAGATATGCATAGTAGGCAATGAGAGCTGTGAGCTGATTGTCAACAGTCTCCTCATTGAATTCCAGTTGGTCGAATTGTGCAAATTCAAAACTGAAGTCCTTATCCAGATTATTATATAGTGTTGTGTTGTAAGCGGCATTGTAAACCGGTCGGTTTGCTTGTATCAGTGCTGTACATGTAAATGTATTATTAGACTGATCGTATTTAGTAACAGTAATATTAAAATTACAAACAATGCGCTCATTTTTCTGGAATTGCAGGTTTGTCCATTGCTTGTCATTAATAAATTGCTCAAGTGTTTGTTGCAGATTCTCGAAAACGGAAGCGTCTGTTCCTTGGATTTGGTTATGGTTAATGGTGACCCTTGCCATCAATTCCTGAGCCTGCGAATCTAACGGTATTCCCAGGAAGTATGTGATGCATATAATGATGATAATAATAATTCTCATAATGATTATAGCCTTGCAACAAGTTCATTGACAATATCTTTTGCCACATCCCGTTTGTTCTTCTTTTCGAAACACTTTTTCCCGTCGTGAGAAATAATAGTTATTTGGTTGTCGTCGCTTTGGAATGTGGTTCCTGGTATACGGGTAGAGTTGAGAACAATGAAATCAGCATTTTTCTTTTCGAGTTTATGAAGAGCATTTACCTCTTCGTCATTTGTCTCCAGTGCAAATGCAACAATGCGTTGGCTTTCACGTTTCATCTTTCCAAGTTGAGCTGCGATATCGTGCGTCGGCTTGAGGCGAATGACAAGGTCGTCGCCTTCTCTCTTGATTTTCTTATCTGATACATATTCCGGGCGAAAGTCAGCTACAGCGGCGCACAAGATTGCGGCATCCGAGCTCTTGAATCCAGCAATAGCGGCTTGGTACATCTCCTCACAGCTTTCCACGTCAATTCTATGTATAGAGTCTGAGCATGTCCTTGTCACCGGACCGGCAATTAACGTGACCTCAGCTCCACGTGCGGAACATTCCTCAGCCAAAGCAAATCCCATCTTTCCGCTGGAATAGTTGCCAATAAAGCGTACCGGATCGATTTTCTCAAAAGTTGGTCCTGCAGTGATAAGTATTTTTTTCCCTTGTAGGTCTTTTGATGTTTGTCCCAGGTTATTATCCTTCTTCTCTGTATTGTTAAAGAAATCTTCCAGGCATTTGACAATTTTGTCAGGTTCTTCCATACGTCCTTTTCCCTCAAGACCACTGGCAAGAAAACCACTTCCTGGTTCAATAACATGATTTCCAAAAGACAATAAGCGTTGCAGGTTCAGTTGTGTCGTAGGGTGCTTATACATGTCAAGATCCATTGCAGGTGCAATGAATACAGGAGCTTTCATAGAAAGATATGTCGTTATAAGCATGTTGTCAGCAATACCATTAGCCATCTTTCCTATAGTGCTTGCGGTGCAAGGTGCAATCAGCATAGCATCGGCCCATAGTCCAATGTCAACATGAGAGTTCCATGTGCCGTCACGTTGTGCGAAGAATTCGCTTATAACAGGTTTGTGGGTTAAGGCAGATAGTGTTATCGGAGTGATAAACTCCTTGCCTGCAGGTGTTATTACAACCTGTACTTCCGCTTTATGACGTATGAGCTCACGTATAATAAGACAGCTTTTATATGCCGCTATTGAACCTGTTATGCCCAAAACGATTTTCTTTCCTTCGAGTGCCATGTAAAAACTATTTGTTGGTTAGCTCCCTCAAGCGAATTCGCGTAAGAATTTGTTTCGTATTGTATGTGAAGTCACTTGTACACATCCAACTATAATATCCTGGGTCTCGTCGCAGAACCTCAGCTACATCGTAGCCTTTGTATTTGCCAAAGTTAAAGACCTCATGTTTGCGAGGGGTGCCGTCTTTGTCAAGTAATACATTCCCGTTATTGTCCTTCAATTCTTTCCATACGATACGCCCTGCAAAGTCTACGTTGTCATTAGTCTTAGAGAATGTAGCCAACTCATTTATGTCATTATGTAATACACGTTCTGGCTCTTCTTGCATACCTGGAGCATACATGTCAAGTTGTGCCATCAATACTTTGTATGTGGCCTCCGTGTCCTGATCGGCAAGATGTGCCTTGAAGTCATCTTCCATCTTTCTGCCCAAATAAAATTTGTATGCAGCGGCAAGATTCCTTCTTTCCATCTTGTGGAAGATAGTCTGAGCATCAATGAGTCTACATTTTGAGAAATCGAAATCTATGCCTGCCCTGAGGAATTCCTCGGCAAGCATTGGTATGTCGAAATGGTTTGAATTGAATCCGGCGAAGTCACATCCAGTAAAAGCCTCATTAAGGCTTTGAGCCTTTTGTTGGAACGTAGGTGCGTTGGCAACCATGTCATTTGTAATGCCAGTAAGTTCAACCACTTCTTGTGGAATGGCTCTTCCTGGATTAAAGAACTGGTTGACACGCTCTTCTTCTCCTTCAGGATAAACCTTGATATAAGAAAGCTGAATAATCCTGTCTCTAACAAGGTCAAGCCCCGTTGTCTCCAAGTCGAAGACAATCAAGGGCTTAGTAAGATTTAGTCTCATATATGTCTTTAGATATATTAATCATTCAGCAGCATAGGCATGATGAGCATAAGTACATCCTCGTTCTCTGGTTGAGACTCAGGAACAATGACGCCTGCGCGTGACGGATCAGCAAGTTCTATAATGACATTGTCACTGTTAAGGTTGTTTAGGATTTCAACCATACTGGAACCTTTAAATCCGATACTCATGCTTTGTCCACCATATTCACATGCCACATTCTCTTTTGCACTGGTTGAGAAGTCAATGTCCTCAGCGTTAAGAGTAAGATTGCCATTCTCTATGTGGAAACGAATGAGCTGGCTACTGTCACTTGCGAAAGGTAGGACGCGTCGCAGGGCACCAATGAGACCTTTACGGTCAATAGTTATCTTATATGGGTTATCCTGTGGGATAACACTATTATAGTTTGGATAACGTCCCTCGATAAGGCGGCAGGTTAAAGACCCCTCAGAGAAACTTATTTCTGCAGAGCGTTGGTCAAAACGTATGATAACGTCGCCTCCGTCTTTTGCCAGCACATTTTTCAAAAGATTAGCAGGCTTCTTTGGAAGGATGAAAGCTGCGGGAACATCATTCTTGATAGAGTAGTTCTTGTCTCTTACAAGTTTGTGACCGTCACTTGCCACAATAGCAAGGCTTTCATTAGAAAGGTCGAAATAAATACCATTCATCACAGGGCGCAGCTCATCTTGTGCCGTAGCAAAGATAGAGCGTGTGATACTGTCGGCCAAAATACCAGAATTGATGGTGATCGTAGTAGCCTGGTCTGAGATAGGCTGAGCTTTCGGGAATTCGTCAGCATTCTGGATAGGGAAGTTGTAAGAACCATTCTGATAGGTAATGTACATTTTCCATTCATCCCAGTTTACGTCGACAACCAGTGGCTGTTCTGGAAGTTCTTTCACTGCATCAAGAATGGTGTGGTTGTTAACTGCGAAATTTCCTTCTCCTTCGCATCCGTCAAGGTTTATCGTTGTTTTCATGACATTCTCGCTGTCAGAGGCTGTAACGACAGCTTGTCCATTGTGTACTTCGAAGAGGAAACAGTCAAGGATAGGTAAAGAATTTTTGCTGTTGACTACTCTTGCCAGAGTCAACAGGCGGCTGCTTAAAGCAGTACTGGAAATGTTAAATCTCATTAGTATCTAATTTATTAGTTATTCATTCTGTTTAAAACATTGTACAAAAATACAAAAAAGCATTGTTTGAAGCAAAAAATAATGCCAAAAGTTTCTGAATTTAGAACTATTTTAGTAATTTCGCAAGCGGAAAACAAAAAATCATAATATTATAGCAATGGATTTACAAGGTAAAATTATCGCAGTACTGCCAGAGAGAAGTGGTGTGTCTGCGCGTGGTGAGTGGAAAGCAGGATCGTTTGTTATAGAGACACACGACAACTATCCGAAGAAAATGGTGTTTGATGTGTTTGGTGCAGACCGCTTAGCTCAGTTTGCTATCAAGGCAGGTGACGAGTTGATAGTTTCTTTTGACATTGATGCTCACGAGTATCAAGGTCGTTGGTATAACAGTATCCGCGCATGGAATGTGCAACGTTTGGATCCTGCTGCGGCTCAGGCGGCGGCTCCTATCCCTGCGGCAGCTCCAACAACTCCTACTGCGCAGCCTGCGGCAGGAGTGACACCATTCCCTCCGACAGTTGAGAGTGATGCTGCCGATGACCTTCCTTTCTAAAGAATAAGACGGTTATAAAAATGTAAGGCTCTGGTATCTGATGATATCGGAGCCTTATATTTTTACAGTTTATTTCTTTTGTTCTCTTTCCGTAATTATACCATGGCGATAAGCATACAGCAACTCTTCCAAATCAGTAATCTGTTGCTTGATTTCCCTTCCTTTGTCAGTATCGGCGACGCGCATCCTGCGTTGTGACATCTCTACAATTTGTGTCGTACTCTTAATGTCTGTACCTTGTCTGATAGCATCTATCGTACTTGTAAAAGGCTCATGCTGAACAAGTTCAAATCCTCGGCTGTGATATACCAAAGTATAACCTGCAATACCAGTTTCCTTATGATATGGCTCAGAGAATCCTCCATCAATCACCATTAACTTGCCATTGGCTTTTATCGGAGTCTCACCTTTTACGACATGAACTGGTACGTGACCGTTTATGACATGCCTGTTTTCTCCTTTGACGTTAAAAGCGTCGAGTAGCATATCCATAACTTCTTCCTTGTCTCGAAGCTTGAAATAGTTACCTTTCTCTTCGTGATGAGTGTCTTTTTCTTTTATGAAATAGCGTTCAAAGGTAGCCATCTTTGATTTGTCAAACAAAGGACTGTCTGGGCCGCACCATAAATATAGGAAATAGTCTATAGCCTGCTTGCGTTCCTCTGGGTCAGAGTCATTCTGGAATGCAGAGCGTACGATCATTCCTATTTGGTGCATCAGTTCCTTACCTTTATATTTCTGTCTTGGAGAGATCTCAACATCTTTAAGTGTCCCGTTCTCATTGAGAGGGATAGACGCATGGAAAAGTAAGTTGTTGTTAATGACCGCATACATGCATCCATGTCTTAGAATCATACGTATGTGCTTATGGAGTTTCTCGCATATCATAAACGAGTGATGCAACCCTCTCATAAGTGTAGCCTCTTCCTCTGTAAGTTTGTTGGGCTGGCTTGGATCGACAGTAGGGAAGTTGCATGATGACATCATATATTCCTTCCCGTCGATATGGCAGGTCTGTTTTTTGAAATCAATGTTGTTTAGTAGTTTCCTGTCATTCATCATCCACCATGAGTTTCGCTCTATAGCTTGAGCCTCAAGCTTGAATTGAATAACAGAAATAGCCTTATGCATCTGAGCGTATAAGGTACGTTGCTTGTCGGTAAGGGTATCTTCTCCTAATACTTTTGGTAGGAACTCCTCACAAGGGTCGTTCTTATATGTGTCCATGGCGAATGTTGCCAGAGGTACAAGATTTATCCCATAGCCGTCTTCAATTGTTGTCATGTTAGCATACCGCAAAGCGATTCTTATGACATTGCAGATACATGCGTCGTTTCCTGCGCATGCTCCCATCCACAGTATGTCGTGGTTACCCCATTGAATGTCCCATCTGTGCAGAGGCTTCAGGGTGTCTAATATGATGTGTGCTCCAGGACCTCTGTCGTATATATCCCCTAATAGGTGCAGTTGGTCGATAATCAGTCTTTGAATGACTGTGGATATAGCCGTAATGAAATCATCAGACCTGCCTGTAGAAATAATAGTGTCGATTATTGCACTGACATATTCTGTCTTGTCAGCATCGTCAGTACGTTCGTGTAACAGTTCCTGAATTATATAACTGAAATCGTCTGGTAATGCTTTATGTACCTTGGATCTTGTATATTTACCTGATACTTCTTTGCAAACACTTACCAATCTGGTAATCATCAGATGGTACCATTCGTCGATGTCCTCTTCATATTGCTTTACGAGCTCAAGCTTCTGCTCAGGATAATATATAAGAGTACAAAGCTCACGCATCTCCGATTCGCGCAAGGTGTTTCCAAACAGCTCTTTTACTTTCCGTTTGATGTTTCCGGAAGCATTTTTCAGGACATGCTGAAAAGCTTCATTCTCACCATGTATATCAGCAAGGAAATGCTCCGTTCCTTTTGGGAGGTTTAATATGGCTTGTAAGTTAATGATTTCAGTACTTGCGTCAGCAACCGTTGGAAACGATTGTGCCAACAGCTCCAAATATCTTTTGTCTTTATTGAAATCGTAGTGTCTCCTTTTCATGTCTTTTATGTGGCAGAATTATAAAATCATATTTCTAATCATTTGTGTGTCTTTGTCGTTAATAGCCTCAAAAGGCAAGAATCCTTCGCTGAGCGAGAAGTAATCTTTCAGCAACTGTAAAATTCTTGCGGTGAAAGTCTTTAGTCTCAACCCTTTTAATATGGCGACCAAACGGTCTTCGTCGTAATCTCCAAACAGCATCTCCTTATAAAGTTCCATAAGGTGGCGCATACTGAATTGTTTATGTTGAACATATTTTTGTGCAGCCATTAACTTCATGGCAAGTTGTCTCAGGTCTTTCTCCTCCTTTTGAGTCAGATTGTTGAGGCTTGATGTTTTTAGTGACATCTCTTTGGTTAGAAGTTGTCCTTTGGCTTTTTGGAGCGGACGGGGGAAGCGGCTTATGCTGTCAACATTTATATATGGTGTGTCGAGTTGCACAATACCAATCCCTTTCATTATTTCTTCTAAGATGTCCTCATCGCTGGCATATAACATTATACGCTGCCATTGTGACGGGTTCAAAGATCTTAGGTTCAGTATTTGGTCGCTGCTGAGAACTTTCCATTTTACGTTTTGTGAGACACATGCGTTCAATAAGGCACATATTGCATACTTTTCTTCCTCACTCATCAGGATATGATAGCGCGTGTCAATCACTTTTCTGTAGAGCAGCAATGTCTGTTCAACAACCTCTCCGATGCTAATACTACTGTCAAGGAGATATGAGGGGATGGTGCATATTCTATTTGTCCATCCAAGTTTTGTAAGGTTTTCTTGCTCGGAAATGCTTGATACGATTGTTGCGTCAGCTGTTTGTATCATTTGCTTAAAATACAATACCTCCTTGTATCTTTTTTCCATGTACCTCTCGTTCCTCATAGTATATGGTTCAAGTTCACCATGTAGTGATACTATCCATGCTATACCAGAGCTTTGTATTTGTTTATAGAGCTTATATGCGTCATAATCCCAACAGATATGCAAATGAATGATCTCCGGCTTATATTCATTTAATACGACCTGTAGTTTCTCTGCCTGTGTCATAAGCTTCACTTCTTCCTTCTCTTTCAAGAGTGATACCAAACTGGTGACACTGTCAGATATAATATCCTTTTCTTTTATTTCTGGTATGTAGTGTAAAATTCGTGTCATAGCTTGTGACTAATAAAATCGTATTTGTCTGCTCTTATGTACTTGATCTTATAGCTGAGATAGTTCCAAATCAGACTTATCTCATAGAAAGGAATTCTGAATAAAGAGATGTCCTCAGAGAAAATGCTGAGTGCTCTTTTGGCAATAATAAGCCTAAGGACGCACGTGGTGATTAATGCCGCTCCAGCAACACCTGCTAACAACCAATTCCCTGTTATAATGGCATATAATGCACATGTCAGTATTAATATGTAATTAAAATGCAAGGCAAGTTGGTCAAGATTCATGATAAACCGGTGCCAAAAGGAACGTTTCAGGTGTTTTCGGTTCTCCATATAGAACAAATGCTTGTTACGCCAGCCTTTGTTTGTTGGCTCTTGTTCTTTAAGCCATCCCAGATGATTTAGCTCTAATGCCACACGTCCTTTCTGGGCATATTTGTTCACCATGAAGTCATACTCCCCACGTAGATATTTAAGATTGCCGCGGAACCCGTCTTGCCCAATGAAAAGACTCTTCCTGAACATCAAGTTGTTGCTGTTGTGGCGGTATGCGGTACCTTTGGCGGTTTCCCTAAAAAGATAAATGTCTGTGTGCAGGCGTTCGAATCTTCTATATGGTGATGTCTCCTCATCATAATTTGTATATCCGTATACCATGTCAATACCGTCAGAGCAATTCCTTGCCATCGTTTTAAGCCATTGGTCTGACAATGGTGTGCACTCTATATCAGTAATTAACAGCCATTCGTTTTTCGCGGCTTTCACGCCGAGCGTGATAGCCAGTTTCTTACGGCTCATGTAACGCGATGTCTCCGGAATGAAAGTGGAGTAGAGACGCGGATGGTCTTTATAGCGTTTCAGGATGTCTTCTGTCTCAGAATCCCCTTTCCATGCCACGACGATCACCTCATATTCGACAGGATAGTCTTGTGATAGGAATGTCGGCAGGTTTGCTTCCAGTTCTTTCGCGTTCTCATGGGGCGTTATAATAATACTGACGGGTTGAAGCTCCTTTGCTTGTGATTCGTCATTAATGGCGTTCCGTACACTTTTAGGTATACGGAAGAATCCGTTCAATAAGGGAGTGATGATGGCAGAAACCATCATCACAACAGCTATGATTAATAATATGTCGTATGTCAGAGTCATTCTTATAGTTTAAAAATCTTCTGTCGTATAGCCTTTAGGTAGTTTCCTACAATTATATTGACTTGCCATAATCTCCCCGTAGGCACCGGCAGAGCGGATGGCAATAAGGTCGCCTCTATGAACGCGGTGAAGGTCTATGGATTTAGCAAAGACATCGCTTGATTCACAGATAGGACCGACAACGTCGTAGGTCTCTTTAGGCTCTTGGCTACTTATATTCTCAATCTTATGGAACGCTTGATAGAGAGCCGGTCGTATAAGGTCTGTCATTCCTGCGTCAACAATGCAGAATTGCTTGGCAGTTCCTTGTTTCACATATAGCGTGCGTGTGATAAGTGAGCCCATTTGTGCCACTACTGCACGTCCCAGCTCAAAGTGGAGCTTTTGTCCATGTCTTAGCTTCAAGAACCGTGCATAGGTGTCGAAATATGCCTTGAAGTTAGGTATAGGAATGCGGTTTGGGTGGTCGTAGTCAATGCCAAGACCTCCTCCTACGTTAATGTTCTCAATTTTTATATGTCGCTTCTCCAATTGACATTGAATGTCATTGATGCGATTGCATAATGCGGCAAAGTCGTCCATATTGAGAATCTGTGAGCCTATATGAAAGTGCAGTCCTATAAACTTTACGTTTTTCATCTCTGACGCTTTTTCTATAGCCCCTTCCATATCCCGCATTGCAATACCGAATTTGTTTTCCGCCAGACCTGTTGTAATCTTCGCATGGGTGTGAGCGCCTACGTCAGGATTGATACGGAAACATATTGATGCGGTTTTCCCTTTCCTTCCGGCAAGCTCATTGATAACCTCGAGTTCTGCAACGCTTTCTACATTGAAGCAGAATATATTCTTGTCCAGTCCCAAGTTTATTTCCCAGTCGCTCTTTCCTACACCAGCATAGACAATCTTTGAAGGAGAGAATCCTGTCTCAATGCATCTTTCTATCTCTCCTCCGCTGACGCAATCTGCTCCCAAGCCGGCTTGACAAATCACGTTGAGCACCTTTGGGTTTGCATTAGCCTTGATGGCATAATGTACGATAAATCCTTCATGTTTGGCAGCCTCTTGGTTTATTGCCTTTAAGGTTTCCCTGAGCAGTTCCGTGTCATAATAATAAAACGGCGTTTGCTTCTGTAAGAAACTCTCTATCGGAAACTTCTCATTCATTGTATATATTGTGTTGTGTGTTGATAAGTATTTATTTGAATAGAACGTTACTTAAGTTCTGAAGAGCCTGTTTCTTATCGGCTTCCTTGATAAGGAAAGAAATGTTATAGTTGCTTCCTCCATAGCTGATCATGCGCACTGGTATGTTCTTCATTGCGTCTGTAGCGAGTGTCTCGAAGCCGAGGTTACTCCAGTCAAGATCGCCTACTACACATATAATGCACATGTTGGAGTCAACAGTCACAGTTCCATATTTCTTTAACTCGTCTATGATTTCGTTAAGGTGTGCGTCATTATCAATACTCATAGATACTCCGACCTCTGAGGTGGCGAGCATATCAATAGGAGTCTGGTAACTCTCGAAAATCTCAAAGACCTTACGGAGGAAACCTGTTGCCAGAAGCATGCGGCTGGACTTGATCTTTATCGCTGTGATATTGTCCTTGGCAGCGACAGCCTTGATTTTTCCGCGTACAAGAACATTGTCGATGATGGTGCCTTCTGCGTCTGGCTCCATAGTGTTCTTGAGACGTACAGGTATACCAGCGTATTTTGCCGGTTGTACACATGTGGGATGTAAGATCTTTGCTCCAAAGTATGCAAGCTCTGCCGCTTCCTCAAAGTTCAACTGGCGAATGGCCTCAGTGTTGTCTACCACGCGTGGGTCATTGTTGTGCATACCATCGATATCTGTCCAAATCTGTATCTCTTCTGCGTTCAATGCTGCACCGATAAGTGATGCGGTATAGTCAGAACCTCCGCGTTGCAGGTTATCTACCTCACCGTATGCGTTACGGCAGATGAATCCCTGTGTTATGTAAACTTGCTGATTCTCATTCTCAGCCATTGTGGCAGCCAGCTTCTCTTTTATATATTGTGGGTCTGGCTCTGCGTTCTTGTCAGTACGCATAAAGTCGAGTGCGTTGAGTAATACGGCTTTGATGCCACATTCCTGGAGATAATTGGTCATCATGTTAGTGCTGATTATCTCACCTTGTGCTACTATACTTTTCTCCTCAAAGCTTGTAAACAGATCCTTGGTGAAAGTGCGGAGATAGTCGAATTCGTCTTTTAGGAAAAGACGAGTCTTCTCTTTCGTCTCATCAGAAGAATATAGCTCCTCAATGTGCTGGAGGTATTTCTTCTCAAGCTGATTGATAACCTCATTAGCACCCTCTGGGTTCTTTTTATAGAGGTAGTCTGATATTTCAACAAGTGTGTTGGTAGTGCCACTCATAGCAGAGAGTACTACAAATACTGGTTCTCCCGATTTTGTTATTAACGAGGCAACGCTCTTCATCCGCTCCGGTGAGCCAACAGAGGTCCCACCAAATTTCATAATCTTCATAGTTGTATGTTTTTATTGTTAATTTTCTGTGTTTTGATCTGACTTCTCCTTTGCATTCTCCTCTTTTTCTTCCTCTTCCTCTAACCCGAAGTCTATATCCTGATTTTCTTCTTTGTTATAGAAGTCGTCTGTTATGTTGTTGATTTGTCCATCCTTGCAACGATAAACAATGCCATGAAACTCGTTAAGGAGACTTACGTTGTGCGTGGTCATTACGACAGCTGCGCCCGTCTCACAGATTTCCCGCAAAAGAGTGACGATGTTGTTGGCTGTCTCAGGGTCGAGGTTTCCAGTAGGCTCGTCAGCTATGATTATGCGAGGCTTGTTAAGGATGGCACGTGCAATAGCTATACGCTGTTGCTCTCCTCCAGACAACTCATGTGGCATTTTATCCTTCTTGTCAAGCATGTCTACCTGTTTTAGGACTTCCTCGATCCGCTCATTTATTTCGTTCTTGTCTTTCCATCCAGTAGCCTTTAGCACAAAACGGAGGTTTTTCCAGACGCTTCTGTCGTGAAGCAACTGAAAGTCTTGGAAGATGATTCCCATTTGCTTGCGTAATGCAGGAATCTTGCTCCTTTTGATAGGAATAATGTTCTGTTCGAGCACTTCGGCATGGTCGGCATCGTCTTTGTCGATGTCGAGTTCACAATAGAAGGTTTTCAGTAAGGAACTCTTGCCTGAGCCTACCTTACCTATTATATATATAAACTCTCCTTCATTGACCTCGAAGTTTACATTACTGAGAATTTTCTTCTCGTCCTGATATATGTTTACGTTTTTATATTCAATCAGCATAATTTATGTAATTTATTTTTTGTTCGTAATGATTTACTGATTAGCTTTCTCCGTCCTACGTTTCTTGTCCCATTCTGGATCATGCCGCTTAAGCAGCTCCTGTGCCACGTCTTCTATTCGCAATCCTTTGCTGGTTAGAAGGACGATAAGATGGTAGAGCATGTCTGAAGCCTCATATATTAGTTGCTCATTTGTCCCGTTTGTAGCCTCAATCATCGTCTCAATCGCCTCTTCCCCAAACTTCTGAGACATTTTGTTGATGCCCTTTCGGAAAAGACTGGTGGTGTAGGAGCCTTCGGGCATTTCCTCATGACGCTTCTCTATGAAATCCTGTAATGCCGTTAGGAAAAGCAGAGGGTTTCTTGTATTCTCCTCACCCCAGCATGTGTCTGTACCAGTATGGCATGTCGGTCCGGTAGGATGGACTGTTACGAGAAGAGTGTCGTTGTCGCAATCGTTTTTTATGTCTACAAGATGTAGGAAATTACCAGACGTCTCACCCTTTGTCCAAAGAGTGTTTCGTGAGCGGCTCCAGAAGGTTACCTTCTTAGTCTTAACCGTAATGTCAAATGCTTCTTGATTCATGAATCCGAGCATTAGCACGTTCTTTGTCTCCGCATCTTGTATGATGGCTGGTACAAGACCATTCAGTTTATCGAAATCTATTTCCATTGTTATATAGTCCTTACATGAATACCTTCATTTTGCAAATACTGCTTCAAGTCAGGAATCTTTATCTCACCGAAGTGAAACACGCTTGCTGCCAATGCGGCATCAGCCTTGCCTTTTACAAAGACATCCTTGAAATGTTCCATGCAGCCTGCTCCGCCACTCGCAATAATAGGAATCGGTAGCTCGTCAGATAAGCGTGCTAAGGCTTCATTGGCGAATCCTTCTTTACATCCGTCATGGTTCATGGAAGTGAAAAGGATCTCTCCTGCACCACGGTCGGCAACCTCCCGAGCCCATTCGAAAAGACCACGGTTGGTTCGCTCACGACCACCTTTGACATAGCAGTGCCATCCGTCATCGTCAAGGCGTGCGTCGATGGCACATACGCATACCTGTGAACCGAAATGGTTTGTAATGTCATTTATAAGTTCCGGGCGTCTTAAGGCTGCGCTGTTTATGCTCACTTTGTCTGCACCGGCATGAAGCAGGCGCTCCACGTCAGTAAGCTCATTGATACCTCCGCCAACGGTGAATGGTATGTTTATTTCTCTTGCTACACGTTCAACCATCTCAGTGAAAGTCTTCCTTTCCTCAAATGACGCTGTGATGTCAAGAAATACCAGTTCGTCGGCTCCAGCGTCACTATATGCCTTACCCAGTTCAACAGGGTCACCGGCACTTCTTAAGTTTATGAAGTTAGTGCCTTTCACGGTCTCTCCGTTCTTTACGTCAAGACATGGAATTATTCGTTTCGCAACACCGTTGAATACTGGCATCTTGTCTGTTGAGACAGAAGACAGGCGACAGACATCTATCTTCCCTTCGTAGTAGGCTTTGCCAAATACTACGGCAGGAATATTCTCTTGCCTTAGTGCAAGAATGTCTTCTGTTGATGACACACCACCACTTGCAATCAGGTGTAATTGGGGATATTCTGCCATTATACGCTTGTATAAGTCTATGGCAGGACCAGCCAGTGTGCCGTCTTTGCTTATTTCCGTACAGAGAACGTTCTTCACCCCACGGTCAATGTATCTTTTCAAGAAAGGTAACAAATCCTCTTGCGAGTCTTCTTTCCACCCATTTATACTTACCTTGCCATTCCTTACATCCGCACCTAAAATCAGCCTGTCGGAGCCAAAACGGTCGAGCCAGCTTAGAAACAGTTCTGGATTTGTTACTGCAATACTTCCTATCGTTACCATTGACGCTCCAGCATCGAAGGCTTTCTTGATATCTTCCTCTGTCTTGATGCCTCCACCGAAATCAACTACAAGGTTGGTCGTTTCAGTGATGGCATGCAGTATGTTGTCATTAACAATATGCTTGGATTTCGCTCCGTCGAGGTCTACGACATGCAACCGCTTAAATCCAAGGCTCTCAAACTCTTTTGCTTGAGAGACGGGATCTTCGTTGTATACGGTTTTCTTGTCGTAGTCGCCTTTCGTAAGGCGAACGCATTTGCCGTCGATGATGTCTATTGCGGGTATCAGTTCGATTTCTTGTAACATCTTACTTGTTGTTTAGCTCCAAAAAGTTCCTGAGTATTTGCTCGCCAACCTTACCGCTTTTCTCAGGATGAAACTGGCAAGTGTAGAAATTATCTTTATGTAATGCGGAAGAGTAGGGGAGAATGTAATTTGACGTTGCTGCCGTCCATTCGCATAGGGGAACATAATAGCTGTGTATGAAGTAAACGAAAGGACAGTCTTGCATCTGTCTTCCCTCTTCTTTGTCAACAGACTCAGTGAGACCATTAAAGAGATCCGAACGCAACTCGTGAAGTGCGTTCCAACCCATGCATGGAACCTTGTGTACCGTGGCGGTACACAAGGTTGACATTGTCTCAGGACCGTGTCTGTTCTCATGGCGCTTAGGCGAGAACCGCTTTACGTCTACGTCAAACACGCCAATGCAGTCGGTATCACCTTCTTCTGAATGGCGACACAGCAATTGCTGACCGACGCAGATTCCCAGTACGGGTTGCCGTAGGTCTTTAATTAACTTGTCGAGGTTGTGCTCTCGCAGATAACGCATACAGTTACCAGCTTCCCCTTGCCCGGGAAAAATGACACGGTCGGCTTTCATCAATTGTTCCTTAGAGTCTGTTAATACAGGCTCAATGCCAAGTCTCCTCAAAGCGTTTACCACTGAGTATATGTTTCCTGCATTGTATTCAACGATTGCTACTTGCATTCTTTATCAAAAATAAAACATTTCTGAATGTTCTTTCAGAATCGGTTCACCATATAATATTTCGACTGCAAAGGTACGATTAAGTGAGCACAATACAAAATAAAAAGTTATTTTTATTTTTATAGTCGAACGGAAGTACCTTCTTTAAAGGTACGATTAAGTGAGCACAATACAAAATAAAAAGCTATTTTTATTTACCAAACAACTCAGAATGAGATCCCAATCGCACCAGCTCAATAATGTCAGAATCAGGGTCAACCCAGATGAGCAGGAAGTCACCCTCAACATGACACTCCATGCATCCTTTGTATTCGCCGTGGAGCATG
>CAJOPT010000057.1 GCA_905236455.1 uncultured Prevotella sp.
ATCTCCTTGGAAGAGAGGCCGTGTTGACATTTTTTTAGATTTCACGATAAGTCACTCATCACCATCATTTTGCTGAAAAATTGATATAAATCAATTATTTACGAAAACCCATACATCTCCTCGTGCGAGAATAGATGTAGCAAAACACTGTTTTAGTGTGATCATACTGTAAAGTTTCCAAAACGTTTCAGCCTTATTTTTGATTATTTCCTCATCTTTGTTTTGGAGATTACATCTTTTTGTCTATCTTTGTCGTATGTTATGCACTCGTATACTGACAACGTTGATGGCAGCTTTGGCCGGATTATGGGCAAATGCTCAGAAGAATGACGGTATGCACCGTTATTCAACCGACTTTACGCTGTCGCCTACGAACTTCACCGACACTATACCTATTATCATAGAGGACGGGCAGATATACCTTACCGTCAGCATTGACGGACGGCGATACGTGTTCAACCTTGACACAGGCTCCAGTCAGGGCGTGGTATATGTTGACGGTCCGATAAGATACAGCAACCCTGTCGGCAACGTAGAGTCACGCGACGCCAACGGCAAGACAGACACCATTCCCGTGGTACGTCTGCCAGAGATGCGTATAGGGAACCTTTCCATCGGCAACTATACCTGCGTGCTCCTTAAACGTCCAAAAGGGCAGTATCGCTATGACGGCATCATTGGGTTCGACCTGTTTAACAAAGGTATACATGCCAAGATAGACACGCATGAGAAAGTGCTTGTCGTCTCAAACGACAAACACTGTTTCTCGGCCGATGGCGGCTATGTGATGCGCTACCGCCTTCGCCGTTTCGTGCCTTACGTCAGCCTTTACCCTTTTAACAAACAGAAGGAAGAGATGCTGTTCGACACCGGCAGTCCCGAGTTTCTCGTCATCAATGACGGTAGTCTTGAGCGTATGAGGAAGAGAGATGACAGAGTTTCCGGGTTTATAGAGGAAGAGACCCACGGTCAGTCAGCCATAGCCCATCACGGTACAGAAGAACATCGTACGATAAGCTATCTCACCATCCCCCGTCTGCCATGGGGCGAGATAGTTTTCCGCGACATTCACACCCATACCACCCAAGGCAGCTCGAAGATCGGCGCTCCCCTACTCTCATACGGTTCTGTCATCATCAACCCCAAGCGCAAGACCCTCACGTTTATCCCCTTCGAGGACCGCGCCGAGATTACCATTGACAACAAGTTACAAGACATATCGTATGTGCCCCACAACGGCAGAGCGATGGTTGGGATGGTACGTAACAACAGTACACCCTACCGGAACGGGTTCCGGCAGGGTGACATTATTTTAAGCATTAATAGCGATGAAATCTACTCTTTTGACGCCTTTCGGCAATATTCTTTCGTGCGAGGAGAGCGTTATGTCTTCCTATTACGCACTCACGAAGGCATGTTCAAGAAGGTAGTTGTAGACTCATGGGGCGAATGACAGTTATTGTCATTCCTCTGGAGCCTTGTCGATAAGATCCATGAACTGGTCAAGTTTCGGAGTGATGATGATCTGAGTACGACGGTTACGCTGCTTGCCAGCATCAGTTGTGTTAGTCGCAATCGGGTTATACTCGCCCCTACCACCTGCGGTAAGTCTCTTCGGGTCTACACCATAACGGTTCTGCAGTTCCTGAACCACACTTGATGCGCGCAGACATGAGAGGTCCCAGTTGTTACGGATGTTAGTCTTAGAGATTGGCACGTCATCGGTGTTACCCTCGATGAGCACATCATAGTCATTATAATCCATGATGATCTTTGCAATCTTCGACAGAGTCTCCTGCGCACGGTCATTAATCTCATACGAGCCGCTCTTATAGAGCATATTGTCAGCCAGTGAGATATAGACTACACCTTTCAGCACCTGTACGTCAACCTCCTTAAGTTCCTCTTTAGACAGAGAGCGTGTGAGATTGTTTGTAAGCACCATGTTAAGAGAGTCACTCTTGCTCTTCACCTCAACGAGATGACGGATGTACTGGTTAGACTCATTAATCTGGTCAACAAGTTTCTCAATGCTTACATTGTTCTGGCTTGCGATACCCAAGCTCTTGTCGAGTGAGCGCTGCAGTCTCGCATTTTCAGACTTAGCCTGTGCGAGCTGTTCCTCAAGGCTTGTGACACGTGAGTTACTTGCAGCCAACTGCTCCTTTGTGTTCTGGAAGTCAGCAGTAAGCTGCTTGTTTTCATTCTGGCAGTTCTCCAGTTCCTTCTTGCTGGCACAGCCTGTAGTGAGCAGGCATGCTCCTGCCATCACCATTACTAAAAGATTTTTTCTCATTTCTATTTCCCTTTCTTTATTTAAACATATAATATTATAATATCTCTAACGTATTTGCTCCGCAAAGTTATTATTTAGACGGATAAAACAATAAAATGTTGCAGTTGTTTAGTGAAATTTAACCACAGGAGGATAATTTTTGGAAGTTTTGAGTTTTGTCACTTGGTATTTTGGAGAATCTTTAGTACCTTTGCAATAGAGTTTTCACATAATATGGCAAAAGTATATGTATTCCTTGCTGACGGCTTCGAGGAAGTTGAGGCGTTAGCACCTATCGACATTCTACGTCGTGGAAGTGTCGAGGTAATTTCAGTAAGTATTATGGGACGGTTGGAAGTGAACGCAGCCCATGGTGTGACGGTACGAGCCGACAAGACCTTTGAGGACATAGACACCTTTGACGATGCCGACCTGGTTATATTGCCAGGCGGGATGCCCGGTGCCGCCAACCTCGACATGCACGACGGGGTGAGACGTGTGCTGCTACGCCAGTCGAAAGCAGGCAAGCGCATAGCCGCTATCTGCGCAGCTCCCTTCGTGTTAGGCAAGCTCGGCATTCTTGACGGCCGCCGCGCCACCTGCTACCCAGGGTTTGAGCAATACCTCGACCATGCGGAATACACCGCAGAGTTAGTGACAGTAGACGGAAACGTCACCACCGGAGAAGGTCCCGCTGCAGCCTTCCCCTTCGGCTATGAGCTGCTACGGCAGCTGACAGACTCCCAGACCTCTGAGCAGGTTGCTGAAGGCATGCGCTATCTCCATTTAATGAACGGATAAATAATAATCATGGATTATATTATCATCGTTGCCGGCGGCAAGGGTCTTAGGATGGGCACAGACATACCCAAGCAGTTCCTGTGCATTGGCGGCAAGCCCGTTCTGATGCACACCATATCACGGTTTCACGCCTATCGGCAGGATCTGAGCATAATCCTCGTATTGCCGAAAGAGCAGCAAGCCTACTGGCAGGAGCTCTGTAAGCAACACTCCTTTACCATTCCCCATACCATCGTTGACGGTGGAACGACACGTTTCGGTTCCTCCAAGAACGGGTTAGCAGTGATACCCGACGATGCCAAGGGTGTTGTAGGAATCCACGACGGAGTGCGTCCCTTTGTCTCAGTGGACGTCATTGCCCGTTGTTTTGAGGCAGCACGCTCGCATCAGGCAGCCATTCCCGTCCTTGCCGTCACCGACACACTTCGAAAGATAGAAGGCGATGGCAGCGGTTATAATGTTTTACGCGATGACTACCGTATAGTACAGACCCCTCAAGTGTTTGACATCACACTTGCGAAAGAAGCATTCAGTGAGGAGTATCAGGAATCATTTACTGACGACGCCTCGGTGATAGAGCACTTCGGCGGGAAAGTCATAATGGTCGACGGCAACCGTGAGAACATCAAGATAACGACACCTTTCGACCTGTTGGTAGCTGAAAAGATCCTTGCGGATTAAAACGAGCAGATGACAGACGTTCTTGACCAAGACATCAAATTCCTACCGGGAGTAGGTCCACGCAGGAAAGACATACTGAGCAAGGAGCTTGGTATAGAGTCGTACCGTGACTTACTGGAGTACTATCCCTACAAATATATCGACCGCAGCCGTCTGTATCATATCAGTGAGCTAACCCCCGACATGCCGTTTGTACAAATCAAAGGCGAGATACTCAGCTATGAGGAGTTTGACATGGGTTACCGCAAGAAACGTATTGTAGCCCATTTCTCCGACGGTCACGGAGTATGTGACCTTGTGTGGTTCAACGGAACGAAATACATCTACCAAAGCTATAAGCTCCATCATGAGTACATCATCTTCGGCAAGCCGACAATATATAACGGCAGGTTCCAGTTCAGCCATCCCGACATTGACGATGCCAGTCAACTGACTCTCTCCGACATGGGGATGCAGCCTTACTACCAGACTACGGAGAAGATGAAGAAGAATGGTCTTACGTCCCGAGCCATGGAGAAACTGGTGAAGACGATGTTGCAGAAGCTATCACAGCCATTGCCAGAGACCTTGCCGGCATTCATCACCGACCGTCTCCGACTTGTCAGCCGTGACGACGCGATGCGAAAGATTCATTATCCCAAGACAGCAGAGGACACCCAGCGCGCACGTCTGCGCCTGAAGTTTGAGGAATTGTTTTACGTACAGCTCAACATACTGCGCTATGCCAGCGACCACCGTCGCAAATACCGCGGCTATGTGTTCCAGCACGTTGGAGACATCTTCAACTGGTTCTATCACAACAACCTCCCGTTTGAGCTTACCGGAGCCCAGAAAAGAGTCATGCGCGAGATACGCGCTGACATGGGTAGTGGCAGACAGATGAACCGTTTGCTACAAGGTGACGTAGGCTCAGGCAAGACACTTGTAGCCTTGATGTCCATGCTTATTGCCATTGACAACGGCTTCCAAGCATGTATGATGGCACCCACAGAAATACTTGCCGAGCAGCATCTTCAAACCATCAAAGAATTCCTGAGAGGTATGAATCTGCGTGTGGAGCTACTCACCGGCATTGTCAAAGGCAAGAAGCGTCAGGCAATCCTCGATGCCCTGATATCAGGAGAGGTTCACATCCTTGTAGGCACCCATGCCGTGATAGAAGACAACGTACAGTTCCGTCGTCTAGGCTTAGCTGTCATTGACGAGCAGCACCGCTTCGGTGTAGCCCAGCGAGCCCGTCTATGGAACAAAAGTGAGAATCCTCCGCATATACTCGTAATGACAGCCACCCCGATACCCCGTACCCTTGCGATGACAATCTATGGAGACCTTGACGTCAGTGTCATCGACGAGCTTCCTCCAGGCAGGAAACCGATACAGACCATCCATCAGTATGACAGTCAGGTGTCGAGCCTTTACGCCGGTATCAGGCAACAGATACGCCAAGGACGTCAGGTATATATAGTATTCCCATTGATACAAGAGAGCGAGAATATAGACCTGAAGAACCTGGAGTCTGGTTATGAGTCCCTGAAAGACGTGTTTCCTGAGTTCAACATAAGCAAGGTGCACGGTAAGATGAACCCCAAGATAAAGGAGGAAGAGATGCAGAAGTTTGTAAGAGGCGAGACACATATACTCGTATCGACCACGGTTATTGAGGTAGGAGTAAACGTTCCCAACGCCTCTGTCATGGTAATCCTCGACGCCCAACGCTTCGGTTTGTCACAGCTACACCAGTTGCGCGGCAGAGTAGGTCGCGGTGCCGACCAAAGCTATTGCATATTAGTCACCCCTGTGAAACTATCTGCCGACACCACAAAGCGCATTAACATCATGTGCGCTACGAACGACGGTTTCCAAATCGCGGAGGCAGACCTGAAGCTGCGCGGTCCAGGCGACCTTGAGGGAACCCAACAAAGTGGAATGGCATTCGATTTGAAGATTGCCGACATTGCCCGTGACGGTCAGATAGTACAGATGGCACGCGATGAGGCACAAAAGATAATTGATGACGATCCGCTCTGTCAAAAAAATGAATACATGTTGATGTGGAACAGGCTTGCAACGTTAAGAAACACTAATATTAACTGGGCAGCCATCTCTTAGCGACAAAAGCACACAAAACGGAGAGAATCGCAATAAATACAGGCTTTACGAGCTGTTTGCGAGCACAATAAAGGAAATCATTTATTGTTAAATAGTCAATAAAATCTGTTAATCCGTTTCATTTTTCAGCAATAAATACTTACCTTTGCACCGTCTTTTGATTCTTTTGTTGGCATTTGTAGCGTTCAACGGAAGAGATTTTCGGGAAACAACAGACTGTTCCCATTATCAAATAACAACCTAATAAATAGGATTATGATTTTACAGAAAATATTTCAAACATTTGCATTAACAACTGTATTTACTTTTGCGTCTATGTCTGCATCGGCTCAGGACCTGATTGCTCGTCAAGCACCGGTAGACCGCAAGATGAAAACAGTAGACTCCATTGCTTTCAAGAGCATTGTAGAACGTGAAAACTTTGAGAACCCTTCATCATCATTATACGAAGAGTGGGAAAACAAGAGAACCCATGCCGTATATCCTATGCCAGACATGTATAAGATTGACCTTCGCGGATTCCACATGCCAACACCGAGCCGTGTAATTACAAGTAGCTTCGGTCATCGTTGGGGACGCCAGCACAAAGGTCTTGACATCAAGGTATATATTGGCGACACCATCCGCTCAGCCTTCTCAGGCAAGGTACGTATCGTAAGATATGAAGGAGGCGGCTATGGCAATTATGTTGTCATCCGTCACAACAATGGTTTGGAGACCGTTTATGGTCACCTCTCCAAGCAACTGGTACATGAGAATCAGGTAGTTCGTGCCGGACAGCCTATCGGTCTTGGTGGCAACACCGGTCGAAGCACAGGCTCACACCTCCACTTCGAGACTCGCCTTTGCGGTACAGCAATCAATCCGTCACTGATGTTCGACTTCCGTAATCAAGACGTTACTGGTGACTTCTACGTATATCGCAAGAGCACAGTAGCGAGTGAGTCAGCTCAGGCTACCGCTCTTCGTGGTAAGAACAACGTACCATATTCAAAAGAGAATATTCAGGGAAAGCAAGCAACAGTGTCACAGGCAAACACTGACGTCACACGTAACCTTGACAAGATGCACGAGTCGGCAGCATCTGCAAAGAACGAGATAAACTGGTATACTGTAGGCAACGGTGACACCGTAGAGTCAGTAGCAGAGAAGCTGGGTATGACCGTTGAGAATTTCTGCCGTCTGAACCGTATTGGCAGATATACCCAATTGTCAAAAGGCATGCTTGTTAAGTATACCCAGAGCTAACGTATAAAAGAGCGGATGAGAAACCATCCATGCATGATGACAGTCTGGAACCAACCATAATGGCTGACCATCACATGGAATCTCTCCTTCAGTGAAGCACGGTGGTTCTGAATACTCATCCCACCATCAAGGTAATTTACGACAACAGAATTGATATAGCGCAACGGCAACTGTCGTTGCGTTGCTTTTTTCATTATCCTTATACACCAGTCTACATCAGCAGAGTATTTATATTTAATATAATAAGGTGTAGACTTTGCGATATCCGTACGCGCATAGAAAGCTTGATGACATACCAACATACCATACTTAAATGAGCGCCACGACAGACTCTCAGAAGGTGAAAGCCGCCGATGGCGCAAGAAGCGTCCGTCCTCATCAACTATATCCGTATCACCATACAGCACTGCAGGCATCTCCTCACCAGCTATCACGCATTCCGCGATTTGCTCCAATGTGGATTCAGAAGGAAACACATCACCTGCATTGAGAAAGACCAGATAGTCACCCGTAGCCATTTCAATACCCTTGTTCATGGCATCATATAGTCCCTTATCTGGCTCAGATATAAAGTGAACCACATGCCCTGTCTTTTCCGTATCGTTCTTTTGGGCATACGTCTCAGCCAAAGCAACCGTTCCGTCAGTAGATACACCATCTATAATAATATGCTCTACCTGCGTATAACGCTGTTTCAGGATACTATCAAAGGTACGCTCACATACTTTAGCAGCCTGAAATGTTACCGTTATTATTGAGAATCGTATCATA
>CAJOPT010000058.1 GCA_905236455.1 uncultured Prevotella sp.
CCGGTTGCAGCCCTCACATTCGTGGCTTGCACCAGCGAGACCATCGAGTTCACTGACGACGCACAGCAGACTCGCGAAATTGCATTTATGCCTCTGACTACGCCTCAGACAAGAGCTGCTGTTCATGGAACAACATTCCCTAATCAAAGCATGTATGTTGCTGCTTATCAGGCAGCTACCGCAACGGGTACAGTTGGTAATTATTTTGCAGAAACAGAATATGAAAAAAACTATCAAGGAGGTTCAGCATCAGCTTCTGATAATGTATGGGGTGGTAAGACTCCTCGTTACTATCCATTGGGAGCTGCAACCATCAACTTTTTGGCAGTAACTGGTAACAACGGCTCTACAGACATTAACTCAACTGATAGTTATGTGACATTTAATGCTACTAATTATGCAAGTGCTGTAACAGTAGATTACACAGCTGGAACAGCTGGTTATACTGATGCTTCACAGATCGACATCATGTACGCTACAGGTCAAGCTACAGTTGGTCAGTCTGGAAACAATTTGACTTTTGCAGGTGGTGGAACAATTCCCACTGAGAATGTAGCAATGACATTTAATCATGCCCTTGCTCTCCTAAATTTCCAAGTCAAAGCTGCATCTGGTTCTGAGAACTTGATAGAGGTCAACTCAATTACAGTTGACGGTGCTGCTTATACTGGCTCTCTTGCCATCACAAATGCATATTACAATGCGACAGACGCAACAGCAAAGAATCAGCCAAAAATCCAATGGACACCGGATGCTAAAGTTGCTCATGCTACTGTTACTGGAATTAGTAATTATACTGTTGCTAATACAACATTGTATCCAGATAATACGGCATCAAATTGGGCAAATATCATGATTATTCCCAGTGACACTAAGGGTGCAAGTCCTACTCAACGCGGTTTTGATAGTTTTACTATAACTTATACGATAAAGGCCACTACAGGCCAGGCAGCTCAGCAATATACTTACACATATTGGCCATCTAACACTGTTGGTACACGTACTAATGTTCAGGAAGGCAAGATTTATACATACCAGATCACCTTCAATATGCATGAAATTAGAATTGAGCCTACAGTTACTGACTGGGTTGAAAATGGCCCCACAGCTATTTCTGTATTTTAATAGTTAGATTTTCTTTCGTTTGTTATAGAGCAAGAAATTAACAACTATTTTCGCCAGCAGGGGTTCGACTCCCCTGCTGGTGCCAAAGAACAAGAGAATCTTCACCCACGCACTTCCCTAAAAGGGAGGAAGCCTCCCGACCTCCACAAGCGAGAGGAGGGAAAAGAGGAGAGACGGCTCGGAGCCGGAAAAGAGTGAAGAGTGCCCAAAAACCCTGCAATGATGAGACATCGACATAACATCATAACGACAATCCTCCTGTTGGCAGCTATGTTGCTGGCAGGATGTTCTGGTGATGACATCACCCCCTCCGACGAGAATCGGGGCGGGGAGATGTGTTTCGATGTCAAGAGTGAGCGACTGATGCAAGGAGATACCCGTGCCACCATCATCAACAGCAACACCGACCTGCAGAACGCCGGAGAGAATATCGGCATCATTGCATATTACCATGGGACGACGTGGCTTTTTCTTAACGACGTACCCCTGCGCTATGTTGATGGCCAGTGGATGTTTGTCGATGGCAGCAACAACCCGACACACTACTATTGGCCCATTGATGGCTCTGTCTATGAGCCATATCCTTCTTATCCTCAATATGATGTTCCCTACACTTCATTAGACTTCATGGGTTTCTGGCCGCGGACAGGAACGAGTTACATGAGTAGAAGTCTTGAACGTGATGCAAGTGACAATGTCCTTGGACCTCTATTGACATGTACCAATCTCCCTGTTACTTCTGCTGGACAAGTTGGGCTCAAAGAATATATGTGTGCCTATCTGCCCAACCAGACATACGCTGACCAGGCGGCAGCAGCAGGCGGCAGGCTACCGTTGGTGTTCCGTCATCCCTTAGCTACAGTGAAATTCCAGCTGGGTAGTGGTCATACCTCTGACGTGGTCATTACGAGTATCACCGTTCCTGGCATCAAGAATAACGGTGGCTATAGTTTTTATACAGGAAACTGGTCATCTGATGGCGATGATGCCAATCTCGTCATCACCGGTAACCCCGCTACGGGCGACACCCCATATCTCGTGGTGCCGCAGACGGTCGGCACAAAGACCATCACCGCCGAGGTGACATGGGAGGAATGGGGCGTATCGCAGAACCACACTCTCACCACGAATGTTGACTTCGGTACGTGGCAGCCTGGCTACATCTATACCTACACCTTCACCGTCAACGCGCATGAGCTGATAGTGAATGTTACAAAGTTCACTGAGCAATGGTAAGCTTGACATTGAGACATGACGACATTACGACATAACTATAAAGTCACTTTCGACATCTCGACATTTCGATATCCCGATATGTCGAAGAGGTTTCTTGCTTTGCTGCTGATGACATTCCTGCTGATGGCAGGAGGAATGCTGAATGAGGCGTGGGCAGCGAAGGTGACCTATCATATACTGACACTGCCAATAGCTTCTTCGTACAACATGAAGAGTGAGGTCACTGGTCACCGTCTTGAGGCCATCAAGGTCGTCGTGGATGGAACACATGTCGAACTACCTGCTCACTACAAGAGCCCATTAGCCACTGGCTTTACCTATTACGAACCAAAGGACATCGAAGGTCACGGCGGTTCTGCCGTTGCCCTCTACGACAACGGCCCCAACAAGGGCGTCATCTATGATGTGAAGGCCAATCCCACACCCGTTGCTGAGGGTACGACTATCTCTACCAGCACAGCCGAGTATTATGTCGTCTATACCTACAACGCCGACAACACCATTGCCAAGCTCGACGGTACGGTGAACTATAACATCGGCGTAAACAGTAAAGGCTTCCTTGCGCTGAACAGAGGTCGTAACAACCGTCCTGCCGTGATGCCCAGGGGCAAGGTTGACCCCGAGATGTTGGCAAGTTGGGATTTCTCATACGTTGATAGTCCCGGTTCCGGCATCACCACCTATTGGCAGAGCGGAGATAACAAGAACAAGAAGTCGGACACAGAGTCCAAGTTCTTCTATATATTCAAGTTTGAAGGTAATGACCCTTACAACATCATCGTTCGCACGTCTTACGCCAAGGACTCTACTTACATTGAGCAGAATGATAATCTCAAGCCTGTTCAGTATGTGTATAAGTGGTATAAAGAAGCCAGTTTGTTTGCTGTGGGTACTGCCAATGCCTACATCGCGAGTGACGAACACAAGAGATATAATCTCGAATATAATATTGGCATATATCCCACGAACCCAACAAACCTGACAGAAGGTGACGGTAACGGTTACATTGAAAGAAAAGGTAACTATCACGGTCAGACGAATCCAGCCTGGGGCTCATTGGCTCTACTCAACAACTCCAACAACACGGGCTATGTCTTTATGGGTACGAGGACTGTGGACGGCAACGGTGCCACTCCCACTCCGTCGGATAATAAATACTATTACCTGAAGTTCACTAATAACAACAACCTCAACTTCGGCCTAATCACTGCGGCAGATGCGACTAAGAGTCACACGATGGAGGGAATATATCCCGTCAAGAAGGTGACATTCAAGATTGCGACACCGTTCTATGCCGTGGAGCCGACGACAGATCATATCGTCTCCGTAGAAGACTGGGTCAGCCAATATACGGTGGACAACGACGACATCGAGACCAAATACTTGCCTTCGGCGTTGAAGCGTAAGTATGTTAACTACACCGGTAAGTTCTATAGCGATGCGTTGTGCACGAATGAGATAACCCGTTTCTCGCAGGCCGACTACGACAACACAGAGGGATACAAGGTATATATTGGCTATGAGGTGACGTCAGCCATTCCGTTCAAAGGCATTACGCCGGCGGCCACCTACGACGCCTCAACTTGGGCCAATGCCACCTGGTATGAATTGACCGATGATGGCAGCACGCAGGCGGATGGACTGAAACTGAAATACGACGGTACGAACTTCAAGAACAACGGTGCCGACGTTGAATATGCGAAGACCAGCGAGTTCGCTTTTATCGGCGACCCCTATGAGTTGCGTGTGGTCTATCGCGATGCCACCTCTGGTGCTACGCCTTATTATGTCGGAGTCGCAGGCACGCCTCCCACCACGGGAACTTCCCTCACCGTCAGCACATCGGCAACGGAAGGCTACAAATGGGAACTGCCCGATGATGCCACCGCCGGCAGCTTCCTGTTGAGGAAATACAAGGACGAGGGTAACTGGTATTGGGATGCTGGACATCCAAGTTCCGTTGCTATCAGCTACAGCACTAAGGCGCACAGCTATGATGTGGCCACCGCCAACGCGCAGACCGTTACCTTCAATGTCAGCAACCTGGGTTACACGGAGGGTGACTACATTCGTGTGACAGCCGGAGGAACCAATTCGGATCAGGTGACCGTCACCAGTGAAAAGATTTATGTGCATGAGGGCGGTATCTCTTCCTTTACCGCTGCCATCAAGGGTAAAGGAGATGGCACAAAATCGTTCACATTGTCCATACAGAAGTACAACTCAAGCGATGCCGCCCAAGGAACTGCTTCCGTCGTCACCGTCAACCAGAATAATTCTGCCATCGTAGAAAACACCGTGGAATACAGCTCGGCGAGCTCCACCCGCATCAAGCTGATGACGCTGCCCAAGCGCGACTTCACATACAATATTGTTGATAAGTCTGGCCGCATAGCAGTGAAAGCTACAGCCAGTCAGACCATCTTCTCGCCGCTTTCGCTGGCCAGCATCCCAAGCATCATCGTCAGTCCGTACCTGTATGGTGAGACGGTGACTTTCTATAGCTCTTATTCAGGAGGCGGACGTGGGAACCTGTCTTCGCAGATTACTGAGCTGACAGCTGGCGATGCGATCAGCAGTACGAATGTATATGTGAAATACACCACGACGGCTCTTGAAGCAAAACCCATATACTTGAATGAGAATCAGGAGTTCAATGTCAAACTGAATGGTTATTTTATATATTACGACGCGACCAACGATGTACTCAAGACAAAGGACAACCCCACGACGGAAGAACTGAAATCGAACGCCTATCTCTGGAAGTTACGCAACCGCGACCCCTACGCTATGCTAATTGATAACTTGGGGGCAAGAGAGGACCTTGGCGTTACAGGCTCGGAGTCTGTCACGGTGTATAATGACAACGGTGGAGCGACATCTGAGTCAAGACAAAAAGGCGCGTGGATAAAGATAGACGGCGCCTTGCCTGCTACCAGCGCAGGAACGGGTCTTACGTTCGATACGGACAGAGCCGATGCCCAACAGTTTGTAGCCAAGTCCAGCCTTCAGGCCGCGGTCTATGAGGTGATGGTGGCAGACGGCGGAAGCGTGGATGCCTCTACTACCTATTATAATATAGGCTGTCCGGAAGCAAATTCGGTTAAGATATATAACAATACGACATATGCCCACGGCAACGAAGAACTAAGGTTTGTCTTGAACCAGAATGTCGATTTCACCTACCACCTGATAGATAAAGCCAAGCATGAACTGCTGACGGCAACCAGCAAGACCCCTGACCTCGCATTGCCCGCTGAGTATCAGAGTCCGCTGGTCGGCACCTACAGCTTCTATGCCTTGGACCAGATGACCATTGACACGTCGAAAAGTCCTTATGAATATACGCCGACAGATTCTGACAACAAGCTGACGGATATCTCTCA
>CAJOPT010000059.1 GCA_905236455.1 uncultured Prevotella sp.
AAGCGAAGCGACTGAAAGAAATTTAACAAAATGAATTCAAATTATATAGGCGATGAGCCAAACACACGTTGTGTTTACTCACCACCATCATTAGAATAGTCGCTATAGCTGCTGTTATCCTCCTCATCCTGTCGGTTTTCGCCATTAGGACGACGCTTCTGTTTCATGTTTCCGAAGTTCCATGTCAGGGTAAAGTTCACACTACGGCTATTACGCCAGTTTTTCTGGTTACGAGTAAATGTCTCAGAAGAAGTATATGTCTTCCAGCTACGTGAGTTCAGCACGTCGCGGCAGTTGACAGAAAAGACCAGGTTCTTGTTGAAAAAGCTTTTCCTTACCCCCATATCCAATCCATAGCTTGCGCGCCGATAGCCCTGCGTGATTACCTGTCGGGAGCGATAGCGTACGGTACTCTGAACAGATATGTCATAAGGCAACATAAGAGAAGCCTGCACCCGCGCGTTCCACGTAAAGTTATGATTACCCTCTCCCTTGACGGTCTGAGAGGCACCAGCCAACGACGACGGCACTTCGAAATCAAAGCCGTCGAGCTGATAATAATAAAGATTTACATTGGATGTGAGGTCAAGGATTCTCCACAGTTTATTCTTTGCGGTCATCTCCAGACCCGTACTGGTACTCTTCGACACATTGAAGTTAGTCTGGTACATCATTCCATCGTTGCTGTCCTGATAGTTGATGCGCTGCATCACGTCAGTCGTAGGACGGTAATATGCAGATACCAGCAGAGAGTGCTGTGTCCACTGTTTCAAATAATTAAGCGAGAAAGAGTTGCTGTATTCCGGTGTCAGCTCAGGGTTTCCATAGCTGATAACCGTTGCGTCGCGTGTATTTTTGAACGAGTTGAGCTGTCCGCCCCATGGTCTGCGCAGTCGTCTCGTATAATTGAGTTGCAGTTGCTGTGTCGGTGTAAGCTGCCATGACATAAACACGCTTGGGAAAAGCTGGAAATAGTCTTTTTTGAAAGCTGTCGGCTGATTACTGTCCGACAATTCATGCTCCGCCATCCAGTCATAGCTTTTCGTGTCAACCTTCCAGTATTCGCCACGTAGTCCTGCCATAAGTCCGAACTTCCCGAAATTATACGTAGCCGTAGCATACAGAGCATGCACATCCATATCGTATATGAAACGATTGTAGTATTCTTTGTCTTCCTGCTGCCCTGTTCCCAGCCATGTTGAGCCATCAATATAAGACTCCTGTGGTGTGTTCTCATGTGAGAACCGTCCGTTATATCCAGCCTGCAGCTTGAATTGCTCAGTTATTGGGTTCTCATAATCAACCTTTGCCTCCCAAGTCCTGTTATTGATGAATTGCGGACGATATTGATAGGAGTATGTAGTGGGTTGGGCAGGCTGATAATACATCGTACTGTCTTGGTAGAAATTGTCGTTATCCGATTTCCACTTATTGTACGACAGTGATATATCCAGGAAATGACTGTTTGTGAAATTATGCCGGAAAGTAAGTTCACCATGATACATGTGCGAGCGGCTTCTCTCCTTAGTCTTTCGGAACATCATATATGAGTCTTCCATAGTATCTATAGAGCCATAGTGGTAAGGTGTATAGCTATATCCTTTCCTGCCTCCTTGCATCATCATTCCACTAAGAGAGATGTCATCCTTGCTTGTAGCATGCCAGGTCAGTCCCGCGCGTGAAAAGAGATTATTACCCTGATTGATAGTCTCCCTATTATAATTCTGGTAAGTCTGTGTCTGGGAATATGTCTGGTTGCTCACGCCCCCACCCTTATTCCTGCGATGCCGGTATCCGATGTTGGCATACGCGTCTAAGACAGAGCTGTTATAATTTATATTGAAACTGGTATTACCGCCGCCACGTGTATTCGCGCCAGCCTGGACAGAGCCATAATACCCTGCGCGACGATCTTTCTTCAACACGATATTGATAATACCTGCAGAACCCTCAGCAGAGAATTTCGCAGAAGGATTGTCGATAACCTCAATGCGCTCTATGCTCTCAGCCGGCATCTGCTGAAGAATCTCTCCACGATTGTCAGTAGTGAGTCCACTGGCTTTGCCATTTATCCACACCTCCACACTCTCATTGCCGCGCAAGGAAATATTGCCGTCCTGGTCAACCTCCACGGAAGGGATATTCTCAAGAACCTCACTGGCAGAGCCACCCGCATTAGCTATTTGCTGGTCAACGTTAAACGTCTTACGGTCAACCTCAAGCTTCATCTCTGAACGCTGCCCGGTAACAGTCACCTCTTCCAATGCGTGAGCATCCTCAGAGAGATATATTGCCGCAAACGAGCGCGTAGGATTGGCATTAGTAATAGAGAACTGCCGTACTACATCCTTATATCCGGTAAAAGAGACACGAAGAGTGTAATTGCCATTGGCAAGTCCCGTGATGTTAAAATGCCCATTGACGTCAGTAATCGCACCTTTTAGTATTTTCTCCTGTCCACGTTGTGACACTGTCACATTGATAAACTCCAATGCCTCATCATGAGACTTGTCAAGGACTTTCCCCTTGACAGTGCCTTGTGCCGTTGCCGTAACCGTTACAAAAGCCAGCAGCAACATAAGTAAAATTCTATTCATAAGTATTCTTTTTGATGTCGTATATTACAAAAGGTTTAAAAAATATTGACTTATATCTTTGTTTTTCGACACAAAACTATTACCTTTGCATTGAACTTTGTTAGATTGGTCCCATAGTTCAATGGATAGAATAAGTCTCTCCTAAAGATTAGATCCGGGTTCGATTCCCGGTGGGACTACAAAAACTTACTCTAAGCCATGATAGGAGCAATAATCGGAGATATTATAGGTTCACGATTTGAATTCGGACCTGTTCCTAAGGAAGGGTTTGAGCTTTTTACAGATGAATGCTCGTATACAGATGACACAGTCTGTACTATTGCCGTTGCTGACGCTATCTTAAATCACAAACCCTATAAAGAGACATTGCTTGAATGGTGTCGCAGATACCCGGATCCCATGGGTGGCTACGGTCCACGCTTTCACGACTGGATTTTTTCTGATAACCCACTGCCGAACAACAGTTATGGAAATGGCGCCGCCATGCGAGTAAGCGCTGTCGGCTGGATGTATGAGGAATATGAGGACGTGCTGAGAGAGGCGAAGCGAAGCGCGGAGGTCTCACACTGCCACTCAGAAGGCATTAAAGGAGCCCAATGTATTGCTGAGACTATTTTCTGGCTACGCCACATGCGTTTCTCAAAGGCAGAGCTTGAAAAAAGAATCCGCCGGTTTTTCGGATATGAGATACCATCTTTGACGGACATCATGAAGATTGGCAGTGAGGGGCACTTCGATGGAATCTGCCAAGAAACAGTACCTTGGGCCATTCGTTGCTTCTTAGACTCCAACAATTTTGAGGAAAGCATCCGCCTGGCTGTGATGTGTGATGGCGACACAGATACAAAAGCGGCTATCACAGGCTCTATTGCCGGAGCATTCTATCCCATTCCAGAAGAGCTTATAGACCGAGCCTTGCGTTATCTCCCAAACGACATGTTAGATGTATTGGAGCAGTTCTACAACTACGTTCATGAGAGAATCTGACAGCACCAAGGACAAGCCTGCAGAGCATATAATCAACAACAAAGACAATAATTTAAATGCGTATGAAAAGAGTATTCACAATGGCTGTTTTCTTTTTGGCTCTTGGCGCCAGCTACGGATGTGCCCGTTTGAAGCGAGGTAATCCAGTAAAGGCAAATACCAATAAGATAGTATACTGCGATTATTCCAATTCCGGTTTAGCCATACACACCACCGTTGAGATTTACAGAGACTCCCTTGTATGGGATTACGAAGAAATGCGTAACGATTGCCATTTGAGAGATGTCGTTAAGTATAACCCCAAGGATTATGACAACCTGATAGCAACCCTGTCACAGATTGCATTCTCCGCAAAAGACAGCAACGACTATAGCTCTGGAGGTGACGGTTACTCATATTCCTTCTCAATAGGAGAAAAGAGATACCTTTCATTTAACGACACGTTCAAGCTCTCCGGTGACATAGACAAGCTCAAAACAGTAATCTCAATGTTTATTAAGGAGCATCCCACTGACGCAGAGACATTATTCAGAGAACTGGCAGAGAGTCCACATGAAAATGCACAGTTGGGTGAGTTTGTTAATCTTCCAAAGGAACTTGAGAAATACAGAATCAAGTAACAGCACTGTCCAAAGGCAAAAGAAAGCTATAAAAAACAAATAAGGTACGGTTTCCCGTACCTTATTTTATATTAGAGATTCATCTTTTCAATTAAGCCTCAGCAGCCTGAGCCTCCTTAATCTTACGTCCCAGCACCAAGTAAGCTACTGGTGATGCGATGAAGATAGAAGAAAGTGTTCCGAAGATAACACCAAGAATCATTGCCCATGCGAAGCTACGGATGCTATCACCGCCAAGGATGAAGATGCTGAGCAACACTATCAACGTAGACAATGACGTGTTGATAGTACGTGCCAAAGTCTGGTTGATGGAGCTGTTAAACAATTCCTGCAGATCCTGCTTCGGATGCAGCTTCAAGTTCTCACGGATACGGTCGAATACAACCACCTTATCATTGATAGAATAACCAATCACGGTAAGGATAGCTCCAATGAAGGTCTGGTCGATCTCAAGTGACCATGGTGCCCAACCCCACATTACAGAATAAAGTCCGATAACGAAGAGGGTATCACACGCAAGGGCTACAATAGAACCAACCGAGAATCCTACATTACGGAATCGCAACAGGATATAAAGGAAGATGAAGATCAAAGCAAGGAAGACGCTGACGAAAGCACCATAGGTGATGTCTTTTGCCACAGATGGTCCCACCTTAGCACTGCTAATTATACTACCTCCCTCGCGCACATCCGGATTCTTGAATGCCTCGACGTTAGCCTGGCTAACCAGATTAGCTTTCTTCAGAGCATTATAGAGGATTGTCTCTGCCTCATCATCCATCTTCGGATCATTAGACTCGATATTCCAGTTGGTTGAGACACGGATAGTCTTACCGTCAGTACCAAGTGCGATGACACTTGTATTTGCCGGCTGACCAGCATTCTCACCAGTAGTGTTTACAAATGAGCCAGAAAGAACCTTACGGACATCCTCAACATGCTGTGGGTTATCAAGAGTAACAACATAGTTACGTCCACCGGTAAAGTCAATGCTTCGGCTCAAGCCACGTACAAAGAAACTGATACAGAAGAGAACAACCAATACCGCAACGAAAGTGAATGTCTTCTTATACTTAGACATAAAGTCAATATGGAGACCCTGCATCAGATTCTTTGACAGAGAAGTATAGAACTTCTGTCCTAACCAACGGTCTTTCTTCAGCTGATGCTCATATACGAGACGTGTAAGGAAGACTGCGGTGAAGAATGAGCAAACGATACCGATGATCCAGGTTGTAGCGAAGCCACGGATAGGACCTGTACCTGTTACCAACAGGATAACACCAGTTATCAATGATGTCAAGTTTGAGTCGAAGATAGCAGAGAATGCGTTGCTGTAACCAGCTTGCAAAGCCTGCTTGATTCCCTTTCCTGCGCGCATCTCCTCTTTAATACGCTCATAAATAAGCACGTTGGCATCTACGGCGGTACCGAGAGTCAAGACGATACCCGCAATACCTGGCATTGTCAGCGCCGACTGGAAGCTGGCAAGAATACCCAGTGTGAAGAAGAGGTTGAGCAACAGTGCCGTGTTTGCAAGCATACCAGGAATAACATCGTACATCACAACCATGTAAATCATAAGAAGCACGAATGCGATGATAAAGGACATAATACCCTGCTGTATTGACTGAGCACCAAGAGTAGGACCTACTACCTCTTCCTGTACGATACGTGCAGGTGCCGGCATACGTCCAGACTTTAATGTGTTTGCAAGGTCTTTGGTATCCTCAATAGTAAAGTTACCGCTGATTGAAGACTGTCCACCGCTAATCTCACCGTTTACACGAGGAGCCGAGTAAACAACGCCATCAAGTACAATAGCGACAGCCTTACCTACATTAGCCTTGGTAAGTTGAGCCCATTCACGAGCACCATTGGAGTTCATACTCATGCTTACCTCGGGGCGTCCGAAGTTGTCGAACTGGTCCTTAGCGTCGGTTACCACATCACCCTCAAGAGGAGCACGGCCATCAGAACGTGTCACCTTCAATGCATAGAGCTCATAAATATTCTTGTTCTCTGCACTCATCGGTTTAGCGCTCCAGAGCAGTTTCAAGTCTGAAGGTAAGATCTGCTTTGCTATTGGTGAGTAAATGAGCTTGTTAATCTCTGCTGTATCACGTACGTGAGCATAACCGACAAGACTCAAAGCGTCGCCAGGAACAGTCTGAAGAACAGCCAACAGAGGATGTTGCTTCTTTGCAGCCTCTAACTGTGCGGACTCAGAAGTGTTCTCTGCAACTTTATTACTATTCTTCAACTGGAACTTGCTCTTGGCAGCAGCCTTTACAGTATCTGCAGCAGCCTTGGCTACTGTGCTGTCCTTAGCTGCCACTTTGGTAGTATCAGCAGTTGTACCGCCATTAGCCAAGCGGCTGTCAAGCTGTACCAAATAAGGCTGGATCTCCTGATTGTTATATGTCTCCCAGAATTCAAGATTTGCACTACCCTGCAAGAGCTTACGCATACGCTCTGGCTCGCGGATTCCAGGCATCTCAACCATGATACGTCCATCCTGTCCCTCCAGCTTCTGGATGTTTGGCTGTACAACACCGAATTTATCAATACGATTACGTACGACATTGAAAGAGTTGTCAATAGCCGACTGGACTTCTTCCCTCAGGACTTTCTCCACTTCATTGTCAGTACTCTGGGTACTTACTTTGCCTTTGAGCTGCTGGGTAGCAAAGATTGTCGCCAACTTGCCACCATTAGAGTTCTTCTTGTAAGCATCGACAAAAAGTGAGATAAAGTCACTCTGGCTCTTCTCCTCTTGCTGCCTTGCTTCCTGCATTGACTTCACGAAAGCCGGGTCTGTCTTGTGGTCTGCAAGCACCTCAACTACGTCAGGTACAGAAACCTCAAGAATCACATTCATACCGCCTTTAAGGTCAAGTCCGAGACCAATCTGAGTTTCCAAACACTTCTGATAAGAATAGATTCCCAAGTACTTCACAGAATCCTTATAATCCTGCTGGGCAATAGGGTCCTTAATCTTTGCCGCCTCTCCATCGTAATAGCTTGTCGCAACGGAGAACGACAGATAGAAGATGCTTGCAAGCGTCAATAAGACGGCAATACAAATTACTAATCCTTTGTTTTGCATTTTTTTATTTAATTATTAATTATATTTTCTCATCATTCACATGATTAGCGTGCAAAGATAGTTATTTTTTTACACTTTGGAAAATTTCTATCACTTTATTATTCATTTTTTAAGGTTTCGGGCACTTTTTTAGCCAACAAGAGATAGGATAATGGTCGGATTGACCTATTTTTGAGTCAACAACCGCATTGTAAGGTTCCCACTCGTCAGAGCACAAAATATGGTCGATTCTAACGTACATTCGGTTATTGTTATACGAGAAACCTGGTCCTCTGCCACTTGAGACGTAACAGTCTGTAAGCCCGTCGGCAACAGTATGACGGGTGTAAGAGATAGGACTGTCGTTGAAGTCTCCACACACAATCACGCCAATGCCCTTGTCTCTGTATTTTTTTATATATGCCGCCACAGCTTCAGCCTCCGGCGCGCGTTTCTTAGCAGCATCGCTAAGCTTTGTCAACAAGCGTCGCGACTCACTCCTTGCCGAATCTTCCTTTATGTCGCCCTTGACGATACTTTTAAACTCCTGCTTCTCGTCTGGGCTGAACCCAATGCTTTCAAAATGGTTATTGATTACCAATACCTTCTCGCCTTTCACCTTCAACAAATAAGCCACACTAAGATTGCTTCGGGACTCATATTGTATAATCTCCTTTGAGAGAATCGGGTATTTACTATAAAGAACAAGGCAATTGGATTTGGCTTTTTGTGTAGAGTCTTTATAGGCATAAACTTTTTGGATCATACTGTCACGCTTAGAATCCAGCTCATGGGGAGAGGCCTCTTGCAGGCATACGATATCCGCCTTACTCTCACATATATACTTCATTATAGGGTTGACCTCCCCCACTGGCACATCCCATGGTGCGAACATCAAGACATTGTATGACAGTATCTTTATGGAGCCCTCCGGCGGGGTGCTTTGGAGGTTAAACGGCGCATAGATACGAATCGGTGAATAACATAGTATGAATCCCAGTATTGGTATCCACGCTCCTCTCCAATGAAAAAAGATCCAAAATATAAGAAATCCCACATTTAAGATAATGAAGGCAGGAAAAAGCAGTCCTAAAATCGTCGCTATGGGATGGTCTGTCGGATTTATCCTGTCGGAATAACCCGTAATCAACATGGCAAGAATGGATATGATATTTACCACTCCTACAACACGAAAAGTTATTTTCTTAAAATACTTCAGCATGGATATGCCTTATCTTTTGTTGCTGCTGTCAAAAAGCCGTTGTTTCTCGGACTTAGACAGACTGTCATAGCCACTTTTCCTTATCTTATCCAAGATCCGGTCAATCTCTTCCTGCTCCGCCTCCTTACGTGAGTTATATTCCCAGTCACTCTCATGCCTTGTCTGTTCAGTGCGGGCGGAACCGTTTCCCGATGAAGAGCGATGACGACTCTCCCAATTAGCCTTCATCCTGTCGAAGAACTGCTGACCTTTTGAGACCCCATAGTCACCAAAACCAGAATAGGGATGATTTCTCCAATACCTGATAAGGAGAAATCCGAAAAGCATTCCGCCAAGATGAGCCAAATGAGCAACACCGTCATTAGATGTACCAAAGGCGGATGCCAGTTCTATGACGACATAAATCATTACAAACCACTTTGCCTTTATAGGAATAGGTAAAGGGAAAATAAAGATCCGCTCCTCTGGAAAAATCATACCAAAAGCCAAAAGGATTGCATAGATCGCACCAGAAGCTCCGACTGTTGTCCATTGATTAAGATATGTCGACATAGGAATCTGCAATCCATTATAAGTAACATAATCGTATGCCGCCAAACCCTCAACGGAATATGATACGAACTGGGCGATTTCCTGCATAAGACCTGCTCCTATTCCACAGAAAATGTAATAAAAAAGGAATTTCTTCGGTCCCCATACATTTTCGACAACACATCCAAACATCCACAAGGCAAACATATTAAAAAAGATATGAGCCCACCCTCCATGCATAAACATATAAGTCACCAATTGGTAAATCTGGAAATCTGGAGCCATAAAGAAATGGAGTCCCAAAATACTATTCAGGTCTATATCCATTCTTGAGAGCACTTCACACATCAAGTACCCTATTACATTAATAATTAATAAATTCTTTGTTATCGTCGGAATATTACGCATCGCTATAAATGTTAAGCTATTAAAACGGCACAAAATTACGAAAAAATCCTGTTATTAGGCATATTATCAAGCTTTTATAGACTTTTTTTCGGCTTTTTCCGCACTTTTTTTTATTTTTTGTTTGTTTTATGAAACAATTCTTATATATTTGCCACAGAAATTTATAATATAATTCACATTTAATCTTTTAAATACGTTAAATTATGAACAAAACAGAATTAATCGAGAAGATTGCTGAAGGCGCAGGTCTGAGCAAAGTTGATGCTAAAAAGGCATTAGACGCAACTGTAGTTGCTATCAAGGACGCTTTGGTAGCAGGTGACAAAGTTCAATTGGTAGGCTTTGGAACATTCGCTGTTTCTGAGCGTCCAGCTCGTGAGGGAATCAACCCAGCAACTAAGCAGAAGATTCAGATTGCTGCCAAGAAAGTTGCAAAGTTCAAGGCTGGTGCTGAATTGGCTGACGCTGTAAAATAATTTTGTAATGATTTTACATAAAAGGCGGCTCCTTTTGGAAGCCGCCTTTTTTATGTTCTTTTACTTAGTTATTTCGGTTGCTTCCCAATATAAGCAAGGATACCACCATCAACATATAGCACATGACCGTTAACGGCATCAGATGCCTTTGATGCGAGGAATACTGCCGGACCACCGAGCTCTGACGGGTCAAGCCAGCGTCCTGCTGGTGTCTTTGCGCAAATAAACAAGTCGAACGGATGACGGCTGCCATCAGGCTGGATTTCACGCAATGGAGCAGTCTGTGGTGTAGCAATGTAACCAGGACCGATGCCATTACATTGGATGTTATACTCACCATACTCCGAGCAAATGTTACGGGTGAGCATCTTCAAGCCACCTTTAGCTGCGGCATAAGCACTTACAGTCTCACGACCAAGCTCTGACATCATAGAGCAGATGTTAATGATTTTTCCTTCACGGCGCTCCATCATCTCTGGCAATACTGCGGCAGAAACGATATAAGGAGCAACGAGATCCACATCAATGACCTGTTGGAACTCAGCACGCTTCATCTCATGCATAGGTATACGCTTTATGATTCCCGCGTTGTTAACCAAAATGTCAATCTGTCCCACCTCAGCATGAATCTTTTCTACAAGAGCCTTGACATCATCTTCCTTTGTTACGTCACATACATAGCCATGTACATTCTCGATGCCTGCTTCCTTGTAGTTTGCAAGACCGCGCTCTAATGCAGCCTCATTAATGTCATTAAAGATAATGTTCTTTACACCAGCCTCGACAAAAGCCTTTGCGATGTTGAAACCGATACCATAAGAAGCACCTGTTATCCAAGCGTTCTTACCTTCCAATGAGAAATTCTTTAAGTTTGCCATTTTAAGTTATTTTTATAGGGTTGAAATATTTATGATACTTATTTTTATCGTAGATCTGTGATCTCATAGAAATCCTGGTCGCTATAGTCAAGATTCTCGCCACCCATACCCCAGATAAAGGTATAGTTATGAGTTCCTGCCGCGGAATGTATACTCCATTCCGGCGAGATGACTGCCTGATTAGCTCTCATCCAGATATGGCGTGTCTCATTTGGCTCACCCATTAAATGACACACTGCCTGGTTTGAAGGTATCTCAAAATAGAAATACACTTCCATTCTTCTGGTATGCGTATGAGCTGGCATTGTGTTCCAGACACTGCCAGAAAGAAGTTCGGTCATACCCATCTGCAACTGACAAGTAGGCAACACCTCATTCACAAGCATCTTATTAATTGTGCGCTCATTGGATGTTTCCAAAGAACCCATATGGACACTGACAGCATCTGACTTAGAGACTTTCCTACATGGGTATGTCGTATGGGCTGATGTGGAGTTAAAATAGAAAAGTGCCGGATTCGCGGGGTCTTTACTCTCAAACACCACATTACGCTCACCTCTTCCTATATATAAAGCCTCCTTAAAAGAAAGTGCAAAGGTCTCACCACCAACTCTAACAACCCCATCACCACCGACATTAAAAATACCGATCTCTCGCCTTGACGTGAAATACAAAGACTTTAAAGGCTCTATCGCCTCCAAGGTAAGAGCCTCCGTTACCGGCATAGCTCCACCGGCAATCATTCTGTCGAACATAGAATATACCATGTTAACCTCATCCTCAGAGAACAGTTCTGGAATTAAATATTCACAACGAAGCCTTTCCGTATCATAGCATTTCGCATCTTTTGGGTGGGTAGCATAACGAATTTCGTAGTTTGTCTTCATCTTTGCTTTTTGATTTTTGCAAAGATACGAAATTTATTTCATTGTAGTTGCGAATAATATATTAAAAAAGCGTAACCGATATAGAATCAGCTACGCTTTTATGTTGTCCTAGGCGGATTCGAACCACCACAAACAGAACCAAAACCTGTTGTGCTACCATTACACCATAGGACAATCCTTATACCTTATATTATTATAAAGCGGTGCAAAGGTAGTGGTTTTTATGTGCTCCACCAAATTTTTCGCTCATTTTTTTACTTTACTGTAACTAAGAAATAGTTTTTCTTTCCTTTCTGCACCAGCAAATATTTACCATCGATAAGATCAGACGATGTCACGGGTTGGTCGAAAGCATTCAACTTTTCCTTATTCAGACTTACGCCACCGCCTTTCACCAGCTTGCGCATCTCACTCTTACTTGGGAAGATCTCCATTCCTTCCTGATTGAAGATATCCACCGCTGGCAATCCCAGAAGATCTTTCCCTATCTCATAACGTGGGACACCATTGAAGACATCAAGGAATGTCTGCTCATCAAGCTTCAACAAGCTCTCCTTTGTAGACTTTCCAAAAAGGATGTTGCTGGCTTCTTTCGCCATTTCCAGATCCTCTGCGGAATGCACCATGCATGTAACCTCTTCAGCAAGACGTTTCTGCAGAATACGGCGTCCAGGGTCTTGTCTATGCTCCTCAACCAATGTGTCAATCTCCTCTTTCTCTATACTGGTGAAGATCTTTATGTATCGTTCCGCATCATCATCAGTGACATTAAGCCAGAATTGGTAGAATGCATAAGGTGTGGTCCTGTTTCTGTCGAGCCATACATTACCACTTTCTGTTTTACCGAACTTCTTTCCATCCGCTTTGGTAATCAGAGGACATGTCAATGCGAAAGCCTCGGTCTCATTACCCAAGGTTCGACGGATAAGCTCTGTTCCCGTTGTCATATTACCCCACTGGTCGTTACCTCCTAACTGCAGCTTAACACCTTTATGCTGATAAAGATAAAGGAAATCGTATCCTTGAAGCAGCTGATATGTAAACTCTGTGAAAGAAAGTCCATCACGTGCCGTACCATTTAACCGCTGCTGTACACTTTCCTTCGCCATCATATAGTTGACTGTGATATGCTTTCCAACCTCCCTTGCGAAATCAAGGAAAGTAAAATCCTTCATCCAGTCATAATTGTTTACCATCTCTGCCGCATTAGGACCTTCAGCCTCAAAATCAAGGAACTTGGCAACTTGCTTTTTGATACATTCTTGATTATGATAGAGAGTGTCGCTGTTCAAAAGGTTGCGTTCCTGGCTTTTACCAGAAGGGTCTCCTATCATACCCGTTGCTCCACCGACAAGGATAATCGGTTTATGCCCACAACGCTGAAGATGGCGCAACATCATGATACCACACAGATGTCCAATATGCAGTGAGTCAGCTGTTGGGTCTGTACCCAAATATGCTGTCACCATTTCTTTCTGAAGTAATTCTTCCGTACCAGGCATGATTTGCGCTAACATTCCACGCCATTTCAACTCTTCTACGAAATTCTTTCTCATCGAATGATAGTTTTGTTATTTGTTATTCTTGATTATCTATATTATAATGTCTCGTGTCAAGGAACGGGATCGTAGCCAGACCCTCCCCACGGATTACATCTAAGTATTCTCCAGACAGCCAAAGCCAGCCCTTTAAAAGGCCCATGTTTCCTTATTGCCTGTATGGAATATTCCGAACATGTCGGGGTGAAACGGCAAGAAGGTGGTGTCATGGGTGAGATAAACCTACGATAAAAGTGAATTGGCTGTATTAATATCCATGCCAGTAGCTGAGAGACCCATTTAAGAACTTTTCCCATTCCATTCATAGACGTTCGACTATTCGCTCCAACAAATTCCTCATACGAAGATTTATCGTCATGGTATCATACTTTTTGCTATCCAGCCAGATAAACGCAATTGCCAGAGATTGGTGCTTTCTCTCCTCATAATGTCTCAAAAGCAGACTCTTCTTATGGCGATAAGCCTCACGGATCTGCCGCTTCACCCTATTCCGGTCAACAGCATGTTTGAGATAACGCTTCGGAACGCTCACCAAAATCTGAACAGGAGCATCACCATCCTCTCGTTCTTTTTCCATATAAACGACTCTTAACGGAAAGGCCACTATCGAACGACTTGAACCTCCACCAAAGAGCTTTTCTGTAAGCAATTTGCTACGAATCCTCTCTTTTCGTGTCAATGTAAGAGCATCGGAGAGCATTATGCTAATTTTCTTTCTTCAAATATGCTCGCAGAGCACTTGTCATTGAAGGATATTCCTTTGATGGAGCTTCCAAGTCAAGGCGCAGACCTTGATTAATAACAGCTTGCGAAGTAGCAGGTCCAAACGCACCTATCCTAACATTCTCTTGCTTGAATCCCGGAAAATTCTCCTTCAAAGCCTTGACTCCAGTAGGACTTGAGAAAATAAGCATGTCATAATCAAATGCCTGTTTCTCATCCTCGGTAAAATCATTACTTACCGTCCTATACATCACGCACTCTGTATGCTGAAGCTTCTTTGAGTCCATCATATTCTGAATGGAGTCATTGTGCACACTACTTAGTGGAACAAGGTACTTCTCTGACTTATGCTTAACCATAAAAGGCATAAGATCGTCTATTTTTCCTGTCTCGCCAAAAAAGACCTTACGCTTACGGTACTGAACATACTTCTGTATATACAACGCTACCATCTCTGTAACACAGAAATATTTCATACTCTCAGGAATAGTGATACGCATTTCCTTAGCAAGCCTAAAGAAGTTATCTATTGCATGTCGCGAAGTAAAGACGATGGCGGTATAATCAAGAATTGTTATCTTTTGCTGCCTAAACTCCTTTGCTGTAAGTCCCTCTACTTTAAAAAAGGGACGAAAAACAAACTCGACACCCATCTCCTTCTCTATATCATAATATGGAGATTTCTCACTTGCCGGCTTCGGCTGTGAAATCAATATCTTCCTTATCATCTTTTTTCCTAAGAATTTATTATCAGATAATCACTTGTAACTTGTAACATGCCCCATAATCCCATGACAGGTATCAATTCGAGCGCACAAAAGTACAAAAAAAATTGCAGAAAAAGACTTATTCTTTTGAAAAAGATAGAATAGCACTTGTAAAATGTAAGGATTTTTACAGAAAATATAATTAAAAGAGCATAAAACAGCATTTTTTGCACTGTCATATTGGAATAAATAAAAACCAACAACAACACAAACAACGCCACACCTTCCATAGAGGAAAGGAAAAGCGAGCTTTTCGTCCATTGCTCATTTTTCTTCTTATCAAAGAACGCCCAGTTAACAATTTTGTAAAGTATGCTTTTTAAAATAAAGTATACAACGACCACTCCTGTTAAGATTCCAATAACACCTAATTGTGAGTCAAAGATAAACTCTGCTCCACACTGAAGATACTCGTAAAGATAATACACTATGGCAAGATGTAATGCCGTAAACAAAACCATCACATTTTGGAAACGTATCTCAGTAGCTGTCTCAGTAGTATCAGCAACTATTCTTGGTGTATAGAAAAAACCTTTTATCTGCCTGAAGATAAACTCCATTGAATATGAAGCTGATATCACAGAGACTATAAAACTACTCAATAAAAGCCCTACTATAACATTATCGTTGCTTGGGGAATATGGGACAGGTAGCCCCAACACACCACCCTGAGAGGCTCCAAGCTCAGGATGGAAATATGGGCTACCGGAAAAATATCCCTCATGTAAGACGTCCCAATCGTCCCATTTCTTTTGTCCCAAGACCTTTATACCGGCATCCTCCTGCATTAAGTATGCTTTGGTTCCGATGGAATCCTGTTGGACGCTGTCGGTCACGTAGCTTAAGTCTAAGATAGCATTATTAACACCTGCTATGGAGTCAGCCTTGAGCATATTTTAGATCCCGAATATCTTTTTTAGATTATCCACACGGTCAAGTTTCTCCCATGTGAACAACTCCACATCCATTGTCTTTGTCTCGTGATAATGGCTCTTGAAAGTCTTCTTTACGACCTCATTCTTACGTCCCATGTGACCATACGCCGCCGTCTCATAGAACATCGGCTGTCTCAGCTTAAGCATTCGCTCAATAGCTTTAGGGCGAAGGTCGAATTCCTTCTGGATAATCTCAGCTATTTCCCCGTCGCTCTTGTCAACATGACTGCGGCCATAAGTGTTGACATATATATTTACAGGCTCTGCCACGCCAATAGCGTAGCTGATTTGCACCAACATTTCGTCGGCGACTCCTGCCGCCACCATATTTTTCGCGATATACCTTGCGGCATACGCAGCCGAACGGTCCACCTTTGAGGAGTCTTTGCCAGAGAAAGCGCCACCTCCATGCGCGCCTTTACCTCCATAGGTATCAACGATTATCTTTCGTCCTGTAAGACCTGTATCACCATGTGGACCTCCAATGACAAACTTTCCTGTCGGGTTGACAAAGTATTTAATATCATCTTGGAACAATCTCAGGACATTCTCACTTAAATGTGCCTTAACCCTTGGGATAAGAATATTCACAACATCCTCCTTGATACGCTCCAACATTTTTGAGTCATCACTATCAAACTCATCATGCTGGGTAGACACAACTATCGTGTCAATGCGTACCGGAACATTGTCGTCAGAATATTCTACCGTAACCTGACTCTTTGCATCTGGACGCAAGTAAGTCATAACCTTACCTTCCTTACGAATATCTGTAAGGGTGCACATGATGAGATGAGCCAAGTAAAGTGACACTGGCATATAAGAATCTGTCTCATTAGTGGCATAGCCGAACATCATACCCTGATCGCCTGCACCTTGATTCTCCTCATCCTCCCTGTCAACGCCTTGGTTTATGTCACCACTCTGTTCGTGAATAGCAGTCAAGATTCCACAGGAGTCACCATCAAACTGATATTCCGACTTGGTATAGCCAATGCGCTTGATTGTATTACGGGCAATAGTCTGCAAATCAATGTAAGCCTCAGAGCGAACCTCGCCCATGATGACAACCTGTCCGGTTGTCACGAACGACTCGATAGCCGTGCGCGCCTTGTCATCATAGGCGAGAAATTGGTCTAACAGGGCATCACTAATCTGATCCGCCACCTTATCTGGATGTCCTTCAGAAACCGATTCTGATGAAAACAAATATGACATATTGGTCTTTTATTTCTTTGTTTTTTGAAAATTATTCTTCAGGTGTCATTACAACCTCTACATGGTTGTTGGTCTCGACCATCTTCTTGAGGTATGCTGCAATCTTCTCAGGAGTCAATGCGCTTACCTCCTTCTTGTAATTGGTCTGCAAGTCAACACCAGTCCATACATATTCATCGATAAAATTAATCCAATGGTTATTACGCTTGGCATCGGCATCGGCGTTCTTCAGCATATTCTCCTTAATCTTGGCAACCTTGTCGGCATCAACCTTGATGGTGTTATCCTTGATTCCCTTGGCAAGAAGCTGGAGAGCTGTCTCCGCCTTCTTCGGATCCATCGGACAAACTGCCTGAATCACTCCGTATGCCTTGTCACCCTTACGGGAGAGTGAGCCTGACGTGCTTACAGAATATGCGGCACTGGCATCCTCGCGTATATCTTTCAGGTATACCATATCAAGAACCTGTCCTGCCGCATCTGCGAGAACATAGTTCTCAAGATTATATGCCATCGGCATGTGCCAGATTTCTACAGCCATAGCTTTTGGCGACTCCATCTTACGCTTGAAATGGTTCTTTACATCACCCTTCACGAAGTATGGCACTTCCTTCCATCCTGCCGTCTCACCCTTACTTGGCAGAGAAGCAATATACTGTTCTATCAACGGACGGATTGTTGCCTCATCGAAGTTGCCAATAAAATAGAAGACAAACTCACCTGCGTCAGCATAGGCTTCCTTGGCAATCTCAATCATACGGTCGTAGCTGCTTGCCTCAAGGTCCTTAACGTCAAGGGCGGAGAAACGAGGATTGCGGTTGTAAAGTGTGAGCATCAAAGAGTCGCTAAGAGCACTCTCTGGAGTGAGGTGTTTGTTTTTCAGAACCAGATCCAGCTGTGACTTAATTGCGTTATATGCCTCCTCATCTTTTGCCAGATTAGTGAAATGCAAGTAAATCATCTGCATCAATGTTTCAATATCCTTTGGCACAGAGTTACCACCTATATAGTTATAATACTCGTCCATACTGAGAGTGACAGCCACTTGCTTTCCTGAAAGAGCTTTCTGCAATTCATTGTTGGTGAAGTTACCCAGACCAACAGCGTTCACAGCTACATCCAAAAGCTTCAGGTTGGAATAGTCTGCCTCGCCATAAAGACCCTTACCACCTTTCTTTACGCCTTGGAAAGCTATCTCATCGTCTTTGAAGTCTGTCTTCTTGAGGATAACCTTAATGCCGTTGCTTAATGTCAATTCCTTATAGCCAAGAACATTATTCTCCTTCTCACCAGTAATGCTGCCCTTTGTCGGCATAGCCTCCGGCGCAATCAGTGGCTCATCCTTGACATTGTCGACGTATGGCTCCAAGGTCTCCTGGCGTACAGCCTGTATTGTCTTTGCCATCTCAGCCTCTGTCGGATAAGTCTTACCGTCCTTCTCCTGAGCCATAATGAAAGCTACGAGATTTGCGTCTTTGTCGCTGATAAGCTCTTTCACATACATGTTAATAACATCAACGGTCACCATCGGGGCAAGCTGAAGCATGAGGTTATATTCATCTTCTACCGAAGGTATTGGCTCTTTCGAGAGATAATGGTCACGATAGCTGTCACCAAATTCCGAGTTCTTTATCTTATTACGATTGGTGTACCTTTTCTCCAACTGACTCATATATTCAGCCTTGGTACGGTCGAACTCCGTAGAGGTGAAACCAAACTTATATACGCGGAGAGCCTCACGGTAAAGAGCTGCCAATGCTTCCAGATCCTGACCTTCCTTAGCCATTCCCATTAACTGGAAAGCATCCTTTGTCTTAGAAAGAATATAGGTGTCATCGCCACTTCCCGCTCCTGCGAAAGGACAATCTGGTTTTAAGACTGCCTCTTCCAGGCGCTGGTTAAACATCATACCAATCAGCTCCTTAGCATACTGGTCTATAAGATAGTCTTGAGTAAGCTTGTCATTATCGTCTACGGCATCATGCTTCATGGCAATGCAGACGGTAGAAAACCTTTGCTCCTTGTCTTTCTCAAAAATCAAGATTGCCTCCGGATTATCAGCGACTGGCTCTGGAACCACTTGCGCGGCATTCTTAGGAACTTTCACGCCCTTCCACAGCTTTTTTATGTATGCCTCTACATGGTCGACGTCCACGTCACCGACCACGATGATGGCCTGATTATCTGGACGATACCATTTCTTGTAATAGTCGCGCAAAGCCTTGTGCGGGAAATTGTCGACAATCTCCATAAGACCAATTGGCAGGCGATGACCGTATTTAGAACCTGGATACAAGCGTGGAAGTATTTTTTGATACATGCGCTGACCTGGTCCCTCGTTGAGTTGCCACTCCTGATGGATCACACCACGCTCCTTGTCGATTTCCTTACCGGCAAGCGTAAGACCGTTTGACCAGTCTTTCAGGATAAGGATACATGAGTCAATGGCTGTGGCGCGCTTTGTCGGGACATCACATATACGATATACCGTCTGGTCTATACTGGTGTATGCATTCAGGTTACTACCAAACTCAACACCCAGCGAACGGGTGTATTCAAGAATTGTACTGTCAGGGAAGTGCTCTGATCCATTAAAAGCCATGTGCTCAAGGAAATGGGCAAGACCACGCTGGTCATCATTTTCCTGAATAGAGCCTACGCGTTGGGCAATATAAAAGTTTGCCTTATGCTCAGGCCACTCATTGTGACGGATATAATAAGTTAATCCGTTGTCAAGTTTACCGATTCTTACTTCTGGATCAACAGGAATCGCTGGCACCTGCATCTCTTGTGCCATGACAAGCCCTGAAACCAATAGCAGGACCGCCAAAAAAAGTTTTCTCAGTCTCATAATAATCTATTAGGTATTTAAATTTGGTGCAAAGGTACAAAATTTTGATTAAGTGGGAGCAAAGAAAGCTTGTTTTCTTTGCCGCTTTAGTGTTATTTCATATTTCTTGGGTGATGATTAAGAATCTCCTGCCTGAGCGTTGACGTGTCGATATGGGTATATATTTCAGTCGTACTAATAGACTCATGACCAAGCATTGACTGAATAGCACGCAAATCGGCACCACCTTCCAACAACGCCGTTGCAAACGAGTGGCGGAGGGTGTGTGGGGAGATGGTCTTTTTTATTCCGGCAGCCTGCGCATACCTCTTTATCATAATAAGAATCATAGTACGTGTGAGGTGACTTCCACGACGGTTCAGGAATACATAGTCCTGCTCGCCTGGCTTAATGGCCATCTTGTCACGGTCATCAAACCATTTCGACAACTCTTCCAGGGCTCTTTGTGATATAGGAACCAAACGCTCCTTGGAACCTTTTCCCATCACTCTCAGGAAGTGCTCTTCACTATAGATATTCGACAAACGCAAGCTGACGAGCTCTGACACCCGTAAGCCACAAGAGAACAACACCTCTATTATCGCCTTATTGCGCTGACCCTCCCACTTGCTTAGGTCTATGGCGTCCTCAAGCATGTCTACCTCCTCTGTTGAGAGAACCTCGGGCAGGTGATCTGGCTGCCGTGGTGACTCTAACAACTCCGTCGGGTCTTCCTTAATATATCCGTCAATAGTCAAGAACCTGTAAAAAGAGCGGATCCCGCTAAGAATACGGGCTTGCGACCGTGGACTGATGCCAATATCATATAGCGTAGCCGAGAAATGCTCCAAGTCTTCCAACTTGACATCAAGAACATCCTTACCTTCCCGACGCAGATAGTCAAGCAGCTTTTGCAAGTCACGTTGATAGGCATCGAGGGTGTTACCCGACATGTTGCGTTGCAGCTTCAGGTAACGCATATAGCTTTTAGTAATATCTTTACCACTATTCATTTTAAAGCTGTCCTATTTTTCTTCTCTTCTGAATCCTGACTTTCTATTTTGTCTGCAAAGATAATGTAAAATTTCTATTAAGCGAGAGTAAAAAAGAAATTTCTGACAAATCACTTTGCCGTATCAAGATTATTCCTTATATTTGCAGAAAATTGATAATAAACTTTATCGAAATAAGAATATTAACCAGATAAAACCAGAAGTAAGAAACAGACAGTACAGATGAAACAAGGGAGATGTTGTCGGCACGAGGCTGCCGTCCTCCCAAAGGGACTTAACACAATTTATTACTAACCAAAGAATTGTGCGCCGTTC
>CAJOPT010000060.1 GCA_905236455.1 uncultured Prevotella sp.
GGCTTGGACATGGGCTTGCTCTCTGGATTTGCTGATTACGAAGCAAATTCAGAGCGGGGATTTATGTTTAGCGGACAGTAATAAAAACAAAAACCATTGTTTCATACTCCACAAATTTCTTGCAGAGAATCCTTTCTCACCAGGAAACTCCTTTTGCAAATCCAGGCTTACCTGCTCTACAACGCCAGCCCCCCATCGTTCTTCGGCTTTCTTCTGTACCAAATCACGCCCCATCTGCCAATTCCAAAGCAGTTTCTCGGCATTCACCTTGATGGCAGCCTTTACCTGTGCTGAACGATAGCGATGCTTCACCTCAGCTATCCATTCTGCATACTCAGCATCCAACTTTACGTCATGTGAGCTCACTATCATTGGCTGCTTCATAGTCTGAATTGTTCCCATAGTCTTCATAATTTAGGGTTAATACTAATGTGATGGACTATCCATTCACGCTGCAAAGATAAGCATATCCCATGACACTAACAAACATTTCATCAAAAAAGTGCAGACAGCCGCAGCCATCCGCACTTTATTTGTAACAAAAGAATCGTCCCTCCTGTAACTTGGTATGTAACAAAAGAACCGTCCCCGTAACATACGTAATCCAATTCACAGAATTATGGTAGCAAAATTGTTTATTGGCGATACGACGAATTGATCAGCACATAAACAACACTTTTGATTCTCTGATATTACAAAATCGTTATCAACGGGCACTATTAGCTTGTCTATTTTTTCCAGCATAAAGAATGCTTTTCGCTCAAACACCTTAATAAGAATCTTTTTGGTCAGTGGAAATGTTACTACAACTCCATAAGAGTTGAGCCCCATATCAATTAGATCTGTATTTGGGGCTGTACGCTCAATGATGATAGGATTATCACTTGAATAAAAACAATTATCACGTGACACATATATCTGCCAATAGTTGTTTAAAAGGTCTTCTGTAAACTTCTTGACAACTTGTTCATTGGCAAATGTTCTTGAAGCATGAAGGAAAACAGGGGGATAATTGACTGCTGCCTCTCTCTCTGCTTGCAGCTTCATGGCTCTAGTAAAGTCATTCTGAGGTCTTATCTTATCAAGTGCAGCCACAATTTGCTGCATTGTATCATAATGGAGATGTATTATTTCTTCTCTTGTCTTTGGAGTTCTGAGGAACTGAAAAACAAGAAACAAGGCAATTGCATGGATATCTTCTTTCGGCAAATGAGCATTCCTTACACCTTTTTCAATTAACTCATCAACTTTGGGAATTAGGGATTTAAGAAAGTCATTATAGTTACTTTCTATCTCATTAGCGAAATAATCTTTTTCCAAAGATAAAGGGTTTACCTTTTCTTTCAATGTGTCTGGAATATCCTTCTCTTCTATTCTATAAAAATCCTTCTGATAGAATAAATTGCTGATGGATTGCTGAAAGGTTTTGGAATCATTTTTATTATATACCCATATGGCCTTACCATTTTCCGTAAAGTTGGTAAGGTAACATTCAGGGATAAAATGATGTTTTTTGTATTCTTCCATACTGTACTATAGTAGAAAATTTGTATGCTCACCCATAACGAAAATGAAGCCGAAGGTGAACTAATCTGCAAGAGCAGAAATTTTACTATGGTTTACTCCGAAGCCCGACACCAAGAAGGAGGTGCTGACATCTGCGATAGCAGAAATTTTACTATGGTTTACACCTCATCAAGTGGCAGGGATTCATCACGCCAATCTGCGATAGCAGAAATTTTACTATGGTTTACACCCTGCCTCGGTCAGTTCAATCTCGCCTTCGGATCTGCGATAGCAGAAATTTTACTATGGTTTACACCATTTGTTTGCAAAAGTAATGATTTTCAATCATTTATGCAAGTTTTTGGGTGAAAATTTACTCCAAATACGGTTTTTCAACCATAAATTGGAGCCATTTTTCGTTTTCTATTCTCTTTGTTTCCGGATTTCTAAGCAAGTATAGCCCCTTCAAAGCAATATGATACGCACCATTGGCGTCTGCATCCACAGGCAGTTTTGACACCCAGTTGCCTTGAACATCTTTTCCCTTGTTTACTTCATCATTAGTACAGAAGTAGTGTCCATCTCTGGCTACTGGCGAGAGAATGAAATCTTCTTCCGTTGCAGTATTGCTATTACGCATCTGCAAGGTCTTCTGGAAAGCATAAAACAAGGTACTGAAGAAGCCTGCATTGGCAGCGTTGGCTTCAATATCGGCAATCAGAGCTTTAAGGTCTGAGCCCTCTGTCAGTTGGATGTCTTTTTTCTTAAAGGCATTTATGATATCCTTTGTTGGCTCATAATCCACCGTCTGTTTATAACCTTTATCATCTATCTGCATCACGATTCGCTTGCCGTAGGTACTGACCGTCCAAAGGTTCTGATAGTCCGTCTGGAAAGTCTTGAACTTACGATAGTCGAATTCAAACTCGAAATTACCATTTCTCATCTCAATGCGTTCCATCTTCAACAAGAACTCTTTTCGCTTCTCGACATTAGTAATATCGTTGAAGTTGAAATGATTCACAAAGCCTGTCACAGGGTCAATCTTCGAGGTGTAGGCAGCAGGAATATAGAACAAGAAGCCACTCTGCTTACCAAGTCTCTGGAAACTGACAAACTTCTGAGCCATCTGGTAGCCTCTGAGTATACCACCCTCTTCGCCTGCCTCACGATCCTTGAAGGAAAGATAGTTCAGTTTATCAATCAGCATCTTTTCAAACTTCTGATAAACCTGACGCTCGACTTTGAAGCGTCCACGTTTGAATCCAAAGTTCAAGTCCTCCAGTACCACGATGGCATTGTTTTCAATCATCATATTGGAAATCTCATGAATGACAGCAGAAAGGAAACCTTCTTTCAAGTCCTTGATCTTGCCCACACTATCCCAACTCTTACGGGCCTCGTCACGCTCTTTTTCGCGCTGCTCTAACTTGGCCTGATAGTTGTAACTGTTCACGACATTGAATGTCTTCTGTTTCAGAATCTCGCCACGCTGATTAATCAAGGTGAGATAGATGAGATGACGCTCACCACGGTCAATACCGATGATATTCACATCAGGATTGTCTTTCAGATAATTCAGCACATTTTCATTGATATATTCATTACCCTCAGCATTGGCATTGAAAGTAATGGGCACATGGAAGAAGTATTCTTGTCTAGTATATCTACGGTCCTTGATGATTTCGTGGGTAACATCCTTCACGATGACCTGATCCATATACTGCTTTTCAGCAGCTGTCAGTTCACTTTCTTTCTTTTTGCCATTATAGAACTGATACAGGCTGCGATAGATGGATTCTGGAATAGGCATACCACTCTTATCCCTGCGATTGAGCATCTTCGAACCCATCTTATGCGATACTGGTTTCTTGATGCTTTGAGGGCGACAGAACAACTCTGCCTGGCCATTTAGTTTCAGCACCAGATTGCTGAGGTTCTCGTTTGTGAATAGATTTTCCCAATAGAGTGTATGTAGATTCTTACGGCCGTGAGCGCCTTCTGCATAGTCCTTATTATAGAGTTGGAAGAGATACAACTGGCCATTATCTATCCATTCATTGATTTGCCAGACAGGGATATCCGAGAATGTAATCTTGTATGCTTGATTGGCTATATCACGATAGAAGCCAGCGATATCCTCATACGCCTTAGTGTCTGCGAATTGGAAATTGAACTTGCTCCAGTCCGGATGGCGGTTTATCGCATCCTTATAGAAATCAATCAGGTCATGCAGGTCAGCAAGTTTGAAATTGGGGGAACCTTTCTTAAAGGTCTCTTCCTCCTTGATTCTCAAGATATGTCTGGACGGATTGAAGGTGTCGAGTCCTTTCTTAGAGAAGAACACCTTGGGCAGCATCTTGTTAGGACCTGGTATCAGTTTGTAAACCATCTTACTATAATGGCTTTCATCTGTTGTCCATTTTTGATTCAGGTTTGGCATATTCTGCGCATTCATGATTCCAAGATAGGATAACCCGTCTTTAAAAAGCAGAATAGCCTTATTGGCTCTTTCCTTGTTCTGATCCCATCCGTCAGCCAAGGATGGAGTTTCAAAGTTAAGTTTGAACTTCTTGATATCAGAGGGCTTCCGAGTAAGGTAATTTCTTACTTTATTATATAACAGGAAAAGCGTGTCAAGTTCCTCATAGAGGGGGATGAACTCATTATAGAAACTCTTGTCCACCTCGTACTCTTCTGGCATTACCAGAACGGAACATTTGTGAGAGATTTCCATCATGGCATCCAGCAGGCTCTTCACAACATCTGTACCTGTTGGGTTATTCAGGAATTTCTGCTTTTCATCACTCTTGCACCATTCATTGAACTGTAGCCAGTAGCCACAAATAGCATTTAGCGTTTGGGGTAATTCTGAGTAATAGTGTGAGAAGTTGTTGCCGTTATCAAAGCACAATTCTGACAAGCAATAGGCCTTACGTGAAAGGTAAGCATCAACCTTTTTCTTGTTTTTAGCCACAGAGATGTCGCCAAATTGTTGAACAGCCTTTTCCTTCAATTTCTCTTCGATGACGCTCCACTTGCCAAACAACTTCTGCGAGATGTCTGTCAGTTTGTTGGCAGTAACACAAATACCATCAGGATTATAAGTATCAATCTTGTTTAGCAGAGCCACCAACTCATTTAGCACGTTGATGGTTTTCCCATCACGCTCGAAATGGGTGATGTGCTCATAGAATTGTCTGATAGAAGCCACGAGTTCTTCTTCCGTTTCTATCTGAGCAGGGATATAGGACAATGTATCACGATCAGACAAGATCTGCTTAAACAGCGGAATCATCGTCATAGCCTTCTTGGATCCTGCCAGTTCCTTATGCTGCTGGCGATAGAGGTTAGAGAACTCGTTGATGCCACGATATTTCTGTTTGCCCTCTTCGCTCACACCACCAATCACACGATTAAAGAAATCTATGCCATCCTGTGTGAGCAGGGAATTATAGAATTCGAGTGAGAAGATATCATCAATCAGCACGCCCTCTAAAAATGGCTGCATTTCCTCTGATGCCTGCTGGATGACCTCAGGACAAGTGACCTTAATTTTATCATAAACTTCCAAATTGGATAGGAATTTGGGGAAGTTATCGTGTACCAATCTATATGGGACACCCGTACTGATGGCATCAGGACTATAGATGTTATTACGATTCTCTTGGAAGCCTATGAAATAGGAAGCAAATCCTCGAAATGATTTCAAAGCCTCATTATCACTGAACTCTGGCAAGACTGATGTGATCAAATCGCTGGGAGTTGCTGCTGTCAGTTCCTTGTAATGTCTAAAATCCTTGATTGCAGCAGCAATCCGTTTGCGCATCATTGTCTGTTCTGCCTCAAGGCGTTTCTTGGCATCATCGCTTTTCGTCTTCTGATATTCCTCTATGGCCTCCTTTAGAAGTGCCCAGTCAAAATGGACATCTTTCATGGATTCACGAATGCAAACCTTATGATACTCGTCAATGAGTTTCTTGACCACAGGGTAATCCGCAGCCTTATTCTCATCATTTTCCAACACCCTGTTCTTTTTTATCCATTCCTGGGTTTTACCTACAGGTCTTAACTCAAAGCGCAAAGTCTTTGATACTGAATATATGCCGATAAATTGCTTCAAGTCCTTCATATTTCGTTTCGTTTTTAGTTCTAATGGTGCAAAGATAGCAACTTTTCGTGAGTTTACAAAATTATTCGCCGTCATTTTTCCAATCGGTGGTGTAGTCATCAGGGGTGAAGACGATGAGGGGTGTTGGCTCTGAGTCATCTGAGTCAGAAGCTGACTGCACGTA
>CAJOPT010000061.1 GCA_905236455.1 uncultured Prevotella sp.
AGTAGGTGGCCGCCCTCTTTGATGAGTGTGAGGCGGGTCCTGTGGTCCGGGTACGGACGCAGGATCCGTCTCTTTTTTTGTTATATTCTTGTTATAATAAAAAAAAATTAATATCTTTGCACCAAATACTTTAAATAATCGATTATTATGGCACAGATACAATGTACCCGATGTGGTAATTTCGTTCCAGACTATGTTAAAGTTTGCCCTCATTGCGGCAATGTAGTAAGTAATCAAAATGGTATGCAACAGCCATACCAGCAACAGCAACAACAGCAGTACCAGCAGCCTTATCAGCAGCAAGGGTATCAGCAGCCGCCTTATCAGCAGCGATACCAGTCAGGTGGTAACGGTGGAGGCAATAAGGGTCTTCTTTATGTCATCATCGGTTTGTTGGCATTGTTGCTCGTCGGTGGCGGTCTTTATCTTTTCATGAGCAAGAACGACGAGAGCGCAAAGGCTGAGCTGGCTGAGATAAAGATGCAGCAAGAAGCATTGAGCAGTCAGAATGAGAAGCTGACAAGTCAGAATGAGAAGCTTGCCGAACAGAATGAGAAACTGGCCGAGGAGAATGCCAAGAAACCAGCTGAGAAAGTTATCGTAAAGGAGAGCGTTCCCTCACACCGTGCCGTGAGTGCCGGTGGCAGTGGTCGTCCTTCCGTCGTCATCAACGGTGTCGGTGTCCGTCTTCGTTTTGGTCCCGGTCTTGACTATGGTTATCTTACTTGGGCTAATGGTGCTACCCGCGCTCCAAAGAAAGGAGCCCGTCTTACATACGTTGGCGAGACGAGCGAATGGTATCAGGTACGGTATCTTGGTCATGATTTTTATGTTTCCAAAGAGTTTAGTTATTTGGAATATTAATCAATTGTAGTATTAACCATGCAAATATTCAGAGTTTTGAGAAAGATAATATTTCTGACCGCAGCCTTTGCGCTTATTGCATGCAGCGGTTCCGCCTCAAACAAGGAGCAGCAAACGGAAAATCAGGTACAAGCCGTGGATCCAGATGGAAACATTGTGGCTGCGGAGAGTGAGAAAGCAGTAAAACCGATATTCCCGTATTCCTCCGATGACATCCGTGAGCATGTGGTTTTGGATTACGGTATCCGTACAGTCCGCACCGATCCCGATAACACTATCAGTTTTAGAGATAAGGTAAGGGATAGGAATAAGTGTTTTATCGTAATGTCAAAAAAAGACTATTACCTATATGTATATGAGGCACAGGGAAAAGACACGGTATTGATAGCACGGTATGATGTCTGTTTCGCCTTGAAGAAAGGTAATAAGCAGAAGCAAGGAGACATGCGCACACCGCATTGCACAATGAAGAATCCATTCTCTATCTCACAGATTGCCGATGCTTCCTCATGGTCGCATGACTTCGGTGACGGTCGTGGATCTATTAAGTCGTATGGTGACTATTTCCTTCGTCTGGTGACACCAGGTCATAAAGGAATAGGCATTCACGGCAGCACCAACAACAGGGAGAGCGTTCCAGGGCGTGCCAGTGAGGGATGCATCCGTTTGAAGGACGAGGATATAAGAGACTTGCGCAAGAACTATGCCTTTGTCGGAATGAAAGTAGTTATCAAGGCCGAGGAAGTAGACGACCTGCCATTTGAGATACATGCAATGGAGAAGCAGGGTATTGAGCGTAAGCGTCATTTCGATCCTAAGAAGACTCTGACCAATGAGCAGATACAGAATGCGAAGACAGAGCCAGGACGTGTGAAAGGTGGCAAGAAACGTGCGGACGTGCAATTGGATGACCTCGACAACCTTCAGGAGGAAGAGTTCGTTGCTACTGAGAATGTCAAGTCTGGAGGTGCTAAAGGAACCAAAGGTAAGAACATGACACTGGAAGAGCTTACCTCACGTCCGAAATAGGTCATTATAAATAATCTTTCCACATGGCTCTGAATTACATTTGGATAGCCCTCTTCGTCATCGGTATGCTGGTGGGAGTCATAAAGCTTATCTTCCTTGGCGATATGGATTCCCTGCCGGCAATGATGGACTCTACGTTTGAGATGTCAAAGACAGCTTTTGAGATGACGTTGGGACTTACCGGTACGCTGACACTATGGATGGGAATCCTCAAGATTGGCGAGGACAGCGGTCTGGTAGACCGTCTCGCGAAGTTTCTCAGTCCTGTCCTAACCAAGCTTTTTCCTGAGATACCAAAGAACCATCCTGCATTGGGCTCTATCTTTATGAATATCTCAGCCAACATGTTGGGACTGGACAATGCTGCTACGCCTGTCGGTCTGAAAGCGATGCAGGAGTTGCAGAGTATCAACGACAAGAAGGATACCGCCAGCAACTCAATGATTATGTTTCTGGTGCTCAACACATCAGGTCTTACGCTTATTCCTGTGTCAATCATGGCATACCGCGCTAAGTATGGTGCGGCAGATCCGGCAGACATCTTCCTTCCATTGCTCTTGACAACGATGTGTTCTACGTTGGTAGGTCTGCTGACAGTGTCTATCTATCAGCGTATCAATCTTTTTCAGAAGAGTTTCTTGATAATGTTCGCAGTCATTGCGGCATTGATAATCAGCCTGTTTGCGACAATCTATGGTATGAGCACAGAGCAGATGCAACATTTCTGCCGGTTGTTGACAAGTATTCTTATCTTAGGTGCCATACTAATATTTATATTGTCGGGCTGGCGAAAGAAACTGAATGTGTACAACTCATTTATCGAAGGAGCCAAGGGCGGCTTCAATGTAGCGGTAAGCCTGATACCATATTGCGTAGCCATTCTCGCAGCCGTTGGCGTCTTCAAAGCCTCCGGAGCCTTGGGTATGTTGAAGGACTATATCCGCATGGGTGTGGAGTGGGTAGGCTTGAACAGCGATTTCGTCGACACTATTCCTGTGATGTTGATGAAGCCCTTGAACGGCAGTGGCGCTCGCGGCATGATGCTGGAATGTTTTGAGTCTTTCGGTCCTGACTCCTTTGTGGGACATCTTGCCAGTATCCTTCAAGGCAGTACAGACACAACGTTTTATATTCTTGCGATATATTTTGGCAGTGTAGGTATAAAGAAGTACCGTTATTCCGTTGCTTGTGGCTTGATGGCAGATGCCGCAGGTATGATTGCCGCGGTGTTGTTCGGCTATTTCTTCTTTGGCTGAAAGATAGACTGATATTCTCATGGCAGTTTGGACAGACCATATCAGACAAGTGAAAATTGTTCTTGTGGCTACCGCCGTAATAATAGCGGTAGCCTCATTGGTTGTCTCACAAGTCCTTATTCATGATCTCTTTGTCGAGGAGCACAATAAGATGGAGGTATGGGCTGAAGCCATGCGCTCATTGAACTCCGCCGATGAGAATACAGATATTTCCTTAGTGTTGAAGGTTATCAATGAGAACAACACGATACCTGTTGTCGTGATGGACAAGGAAGGTAATGCCCAGTTCTTCAGGAATATTGATGTTCGTGAAGGCACTTATGAGGACAGCCTTCGAAATGCCGCCATACTTGGACAACGGCTTTTGAATGAGGGAAAGAACATCAGGATTGTTGCCGATGAGTCCTCTAAAGATGATTATGTGGATGTATGCTATGACGACTCCCTGATGTTGAAAAGGCTTGCGACCTATCCTTACGTGCAGTTAGGAGTGGTTCTTATCTTTGTCGTTGTTGCCATCTTCGCACTTCTCACATCAAAGAAGGCAGAGCAAAACAAGGTATGGGTAGGACTTTCAAAGGAGACCGCTCATCAGCTTGGCACTCCTATCTCCAGTCTTATGGCATGGACAGAGATACTCAAGGAGAACTATCCTGATGACGAGCTGATTCCCGAGATGGACAAGGATGTCAAGCGTCTGCAGCTGATAGCCGACCGCTTCTCAAAGATCGGCTCTCTGCCAGAGCCTGTTCCGACCAGCCTTACAGAGGTTATGGAGCACGTCATTGACTATATGGACCGTCGCACCTCGAAGAAAGTACGTATGGTAAGGGATTTCCCTGAGAATGATGTCATAGTGCGTATTAACGCCTCGCTCTTTGAGTGGGTAATAGAGAATCTTTCGAAGAATGCCGTTGATGCGATGGGTGCTGAAGGCGGTACGATCACTTTGCATGTTGAGGAAAGCCAGACACGTGTGATTATTGAGGTGTCGGATACCGGTAAGGGAATAAGAAAGAAGGATATAGGAAATGTCTTCCGTCCTGGTTTCACGACTAAGAAGAGAGGGTGGGGACTTGGGCTGTCCCTTGCTAAACGTATCATCGAGGAATATCATAAAGGACATATCTTCGTGAAATCTTCTGAGGTCGGTAAAGGTACGGTATTCCGTATAGAACTGAAGAAGTAGCCGTGAGTTTATTGCACACATTACCTTTGATGTGTGTAATTTCTAATATTCTACGGTTGTTTTTCAAATGAAAAGCATAAAAAATATAAATCTTTCACTTGTAAATCGAAAAAAGTTTGTAACTTTGCAACCCGTATGAGCAATTTAGAAGCTTTTAAAATAGACCTTAAAAAGGTGGAGTCAGGACTTACCGAGTTTAAATTCCATCTTGACAGGGAGTATTTTGAGGCAATAGATGCTCCCGAGGTCAGAGAGGGAGACGTAAGTGTGGCGCTTGAGATACAACGTTCGGCAGATGTCTTCCGTTTGACCTTCCACTCGGCAGGGACGATAAACGTCCCCTGTGACTTGTGTCTGGATGACATGCCCCTGCCGATAGACACGGAGCAACAGCTCATCGTCAAGTTTGGCGAAGAAGATGCGGAAGAGGGTGATGTCCTGATTGTTGACGAGAACGAAGGAATGCTCGACACGTCATGGCTCATCTATGAGCAGATAGCTCTCTCCATACCCATGAAGCACGTTCATGAACCTGGAAAATGTAACGTTGCTATGACTAAGAAGCTCGAAGAGCTTTCTGTATCCCGAAGTAGTGATGAGGTGGAAGAGATGTCTGACGATCCTCGTTGGAACGCTTTGAAGAGTTTAAAAATTTAAGATTTAATAGTAAAAAGAATTATGGCACATCCTAAAAGAAGACAGTCGAAGACTCGTACTCGTAAAAGAAGAACTCATGACGGAGCAGTAGCTCCAACATTGGCTATATGCCCTAACTGTGGTGCTTACTATGTATACCACACAGTATGTCCAACTTGTGGATACTACCGTGGTAAGGTTGCTGTTGTTAAGGCTGAGGTTGCAGAGTAATGGAGAAAATCAATGCGGTAATTACCGGTGTTGGCGGTTACGTGCCTGACTATATCCTCAACAATGAGGAGCTGTCACGCATGGTAGACACCAGCGATGAATGGATAATGACCCGTGTTGGCATTAGAGAACGGCGTATCCTTACAGAGGAAGGCTTGGGTACCAGCTATATGGCGCGCAAGGCTGCTAAACAGTTACTGGATAAGACTGGTGTTGATCCAGATACTATAGATGCGCTGATAGTGACAACTACAACTCCTGACTACAAGTTTCCATCTACAGCATCGATAGTTTTAGGTAAGCTGGGACTGAAGAATGCTTTTGCATTCGATTTCTCAGCAGCTTGCTGTGGCTTCCTTTATTCTCTGGATGTCGCGGCATCGATGATACAAAGCGGTCGCTATAAAAAGATTATTGTTATCGGAGCAGACAAGATGTCTTCTCTTGTTGACTATACAGACCGCCAGACCTGTGTGCTGTTTGGTGATGGCGCCGGTGCTGTCTTGGTCGAAGGGACTACTGAAGAGAATGTGGGTGTTCGTGACTCATATCTTCGTACAGACGGAAAAGGGTTACCATACTTACATTTGAAGGCAGGAGGTTCCGTATGTCCTCCATCTCATTTTACCGTAGACCACCGCTTGCATTATCTTTATCAGGAAGGACGTACGGTGTTCCGTTTTGCGGTAACAGCCATGAGCGAAGACGTGCTTGAGATTCTTAAGCGCAATAATCTGACGGAAACAAATGTACAATGGGTTATTCCTCATGAGGCCAATATCCGCATCATTGAGGCTGTAGCCCGTCGTGCCGATATTCCTTTGGATAAAGTGGTCATAAACATAGACAGGTACGGAAACACCAGTGCGGCAACCATCCCCCTTGCTCTTTGGGATCATGAGCCAAACCTGAAGAAAGGTGACAATATTGTATTCACTGCCTTTGGTGCTGGTTTTGTTCATGGAGCCTCTTATTATAAGTGGGCTTATGATGGAAAAGAGAAGTAACCAAGGCAAGAATGCATAAGGCTGGTTTCGTAAATATTGTAGGAAATCCGAATGTGGGAAAGTCAACGCTGATGAATCAGCTTGTTGGCGAGCGAATAAGCATTGCCACATTCAAGGCTCAGACTACCCGCCATCGTATCATGGGTATAGTAAACACCGATGATATGCAGATAGTGTTTTCTGACACGCCGGGTGTACTAAAACCAAATTATAAACTGCAAGAGTCAATGCGGGCTTTTTCGGAGTCTGCATTGACTGATGCAGATGTTTTGCTTTATGTTACCGACATCATAGAGAATCCTGAGAAAAACATTGATTTCCTTGAAAAAGTACGCAAGCAAACGATTCCGGTGCTGTTGCTTATAAATAAGATTGATCAACTTTCAAACAAGACGGGACAGCCTGGAAAATCAGATGCGTCCAGCCAGTCTGGTGCTTCGAGCCAGACAAGATTGGAGGAAATTGTAGATAAGTGGCATTCGTTGTTGCCCAATGCGGAGATATTGCCTATATCTGCTCTCAACAAGTTTGGTACAGATATGCTTCTTAAGCGTATCTATGAACTTCTGCCTGACAGCCCTCCTTTCTTTGATAAGGACCAGCTGACAGACAAACCTGCTCGTTTCTTTGTCTCTGAGATTATACGCGAGAAGATACTATTATATTATGACAAAGAAATCCCTTACTCCGTTGAGGTCAGTGTGGAAAGCTTCAAGGAGGAGGAGAAGCTTATCCATATAAATGCGGTTATCTATGTTGAGCGTGACTCCCAGAAAGGAATAATCATAGGACATAAGGGTTTTGCCTTGAAAAAGGTCTCCACCGAAGCACGCAAGTCACTGGAAAGATTCTTCGGAAAACCAATCTTCCTTGAGACCTTTGTAAAGGTTGACAAAGACTGGCGTTCATCGCAGCGTGAGCTTAACAATTTCGGATATAATCCGGAATAAACACCAAATCGTTTCTTCAGTACGCTTTTACAAAGCGGAGCGACTAAAAGAAATCGTTTCTTCAGTACGCTTTTACAAAGCGAAGCGACTAAAAGAATATATTATGAAGCAAATCATCATTGCCATACTGTTTTGCCTGTCACAGTCGTTGGCTGCTAATGCTCAAGAGAGCAACGTCGTGAAGTCGACAGGTCACGTAGGTCCCTATCAGATAACAATGTTCATCGACACAGACTTCACCAAGGAAGGTGACGAGGTCGGCTATTACTACTATGATGACCGCCCGTCAGTTCACTTCCGTCTTGTGATGCGTGAGTTGCGAGCCCTCAACGCATATGGAACGATGCATCTGGTGCTCGACGAATATTCGCCCAAAGGTAAGCGCACCGGCACTTTCCGTGGACAGAAAGAGAACCGTGGCGGCAGCTATGATGGCACATTTACTAACAGTCAAGGCAAGAAATTCAATTTTGAGCTTATGGAGGAGTAAAGAAATATTGCTCTTTATAGCATTTCTTTTTGCAAACAATTTTCTTTTTTCTATACTTTTTCCCAAAATCATTTGGCTGAAAAAGATTTTTTCCCTATCTTTGTCACCGACTCAGTTAGCTCATGAGGGCTGGCGGGTCAAATTATTGATGGAAAGAGAGACCGCTAAGCCATTTGTAGGGCTGGTCTCGGAAAGGCGTTTACGGACGTTACTGTTCTGTGCTGTCAAACTTCGCAACTTTGAAATCGGTCACAGAGGTAATGCAACGAAACGTC
>CAJOPT010000062.1 GCA_905236455.1 uncultured Prevotella sp.
CTGAGCACCTTCAAACAGGAAGGCGGCTTCACCGAGGCCCTCACCGCCGAGCGCCTCGCCCACCGCACCCAGCAGAGCCAAGAGGCCGACGCCCCCACCTGCCCCCTCTGCGGCAAGCCGATGCTCCGCCGCATGGCCAAGAAAGGCATCAACTCCGGCCACGAGTTCTGGAGCTGCAGCGACTACCCCAACTGCAGAGGCACCAGGCCCATCCCCTAAGGCGGCGGGGCGCCCCCGAAGCCTCGAAATGTCGAAATAACGAAATGTCGAATTATCGACAGCCGGGCGCCCCTCGAAATGTCGAAACGTCGAAACGTCGAAATGACGACTGCCGCCCTCCTCGCAATGTCGAAATAACGAAACGTCGAAATGTCGAAAAAACGAAACATCCCCCTCCTTGCAGCAGCAGCGCTGACGGCAGCGTTGCTGGCAGGATGCGCCGGCGACAGCCCCTCCGACATCGCCCCCACCCCCTCCGCCGACAACACAGAAATCAAAGTCAACGCCAACATCTGGCAGATGATGGAAGGCACACGTAGCGGAAGCGGCACAACGACTTTCAATTCAGCGACCGATCTCCAGAGCGAAGGGTTTAAATGCACCCTCTTTAATGAAAACGCCAACACAATATATGACGGAGTCAATAACATCAACGTCAACTGGAGCAGCTCTGCCTGGGCGTTCTCCAATGGCACGCACAAATGGCCCGATAACGATGGAGTGCTCGACTTCTTTGCCTATAGCCCGCAAGACTTCGACCCTGCCAATCCAAGCGCAAGTACAAGTTATATCACCGCCCTATCATATACCGTAAGTGGTGAACCTGCAGCTCCCCATCCTTCTTTCACCTGCACCATACCTAACCCCCAGACCGACCTGAAGGAATTCATCTGGGCACTGACGCCAGGACGGAGCATACTTAACAGTGCTTCAGGCGTTATGATGACTTTTGTTCATCCCTTCGCCCGCATTCGTTTCGTGCTGTCACCGTCCAGCGGCTCCAACGTCGAAGTCACCAGTGTAAAAATCACGGGCAGCTTCAACATGAGCGGCACCTGTACGCTTTCATCCGACGGTACAACTTCAACATGGTCAAGCAGTGGCTCAAGCGGTGAGATTGGCGGTGAACTCAACAAGGACTACATTGCCATTCCCCAGACACTAGTAGGCAGCCACAATGTCGTGGTCTCTGCGAAATGGAATGAATGGAGCAAAGATGTGACAATAGATTATACCGTAGCTGTATCCGTAGACCAGTGGGAAGCCGGCAAGAGCTACACCTACACACTCACCCTCAGCCCCACTGCACTGAAGGTGGATACAGAAAAATACACCGAGCAATGGTAACAACAAGACTACATATCCGCATCCTCACCCTCCTGCTCCTGCTGATCCTCGGTGGCATGGGCAACGGGGCATGGGCGAAGGTGACGTACCACATCCTGACCAAGCCGTTTACCGTGAAGACGTGGGATGGTACTGGCAACTACTGGACGAGCATCCGTGTCGAGGCGCTGCAATGCACCAGTGATGAAACAACGGTAGGACTGCCTGAACAATTCAAGAGCCCGCTTGTCGGAACCTTCAGGTATTGGGGAAGTGCCTCGTCAACTTATGATAAGCTCTATGATAGTGGACATAACTCAAAAATCATAACTACAAAGTATTTCATTTATAACTGTTCTGGTGGTGACTATGACTGTTTGTCGGAAGAGCTTACAGCAGGAGCATCTGTAGGTTCTTATACTGACATCTATGTGACCTACGACTATAATTCCTCTAACAACATTCTAGACATAAACGGCGGAACGAGCTATAATGTTGCAATAACCAACTCGGGTACTCAGAAATTCATGTGTTACAACCGTAGTCGTAACAACCGTGTTGCAAACGCTTTAGGTAGTGGTCTGTCAGGCGAAGATTTAGCAAGTGATGACTTTGTCACACCTGTCAATGACAAGAAACAACTCGGTTGGAACTGGTCAAAATGGGGTCCTATAGGAGCTTTCATGGGATTCAAGTTCACAGGACAAGACCCCTACAACATCACCATCACGACCTCATACGAAGGAAGGGCTTTGCATATAACAGATGCAATTACTAATGTGGATAATACTGGAACTGTTAAACCATACGCGGGATCAACTCTTATGGCCAAGGTTGGTGCCAATTCATTGTGGTTTGACGCAAGTAATAACAAGCATTACAAGATTAAGTCAGGCATCAAAGAGTCTGGTCAATGGACTGCAGCCAAATATGAAGAATGTTGGAATAAATACTACGATACCGAAAAGGATGCGCAATATGACACCTGGAATGGTTTTTACAGATATGAGTCGCCTACGATGAATGCCTTTGCCCTGCTGACTAACCCTAAGGGTGGATATATGTTTGTTGGCAGTAAGATGAACCAGGGAGACGGCAACTCCTCAAAACCTACTATTAACCAACCAAACAGTAGCGGTCAGTATTATTCTTACTATGACAACTATGACAATGATGGTGGCGGACGAAGTCAGCCTTACTTTAAATTGCAAGCACTCAATTCTGCTCTTCCTTTTAATTTCTATGCGATAAGGACATACACAGTCCATGTTAAGCCACATGGTGAAAATGAAGCACTCACAGCTACCATGAAGTGGAGTGATGCAAGGTATGATGACGCCATTGTTGACCACATTCCTGATGTGCTAAGACGTAAGTATGTCAACTACACCGCATACTCAGATGCAGACCTCACCATACCTGTTACCTCTTTTAAGGATATTCAGGATAAGGACAACGGCAATAATATCTATTTAAAATACACGGTATCAGAAAATATTCCTTTCAAATTATTGCCTGCAGACGGTAACTATCAGGATGCACAATGGTACACCATGCGTATGGATGGTGTTGCGAACCCCAAATACATTGCCTACGAAGATGCTTCCAACAATCTTATTGTAACTGATGAAAATGGCGATCCAAAGGGGTCTAACACATCCAGCCAGATACACCAAGGCGAGAACTCAGCAGAGGCAATGGTAGCATTCATGGGCGACCCATACAAACTGAAGATTCTCAACCGTAAAGCATGTGAGACAGCACCGGCAGGTAACCGCTATGTCGGTTGCGCTACAGCTTCTACAGATGATACTGGCCTCAGTACCAATATGACTGGCACTTCAGACATCAGCACATGGGAGATTGTGTACGAAAGCACGGGTGAGACTGGTATCTTGCTAAGGCAGTTCAACACCGCCGGCAGCACTCCCAAATACATCGGCCTGGGGTCAGCGACTAACAACAAGCCTGTTACCTACAGTGGCACAGAAAGCCGCATTAAGGTGGAAGAACTGGAGAAGAAGAAATATGCCTTCCACATCATGCGATTAGACGGAACAATGGCAGTAATGGCTACCAGCAGCGAGGAGGTTGGTAGGGCACTGAAGGGTGATTACACAGATATTCCTGAGATTATCCGCAGCCCATACCTTTCTTCTGCTACAGTAAACTTCTATGCAACTCAAGAAGATGCAGAAGCAGACAACGACCCTTCAAAAAGGATTTCAAACTTACCATATAATCCTGATGGATTAAAAGAAGGAGTATATGCAAACATTTATGTTAGGTATAGTTTTACCAGTGCACCAGCGTCTAGCGATTACAACGTGAGAGTCAATAATGACTACATATATACAAGTGGAGATGACATCAAGAGCAAGAAAGATTTGGATACTGGTGATGCTGGTGAAGGTGAATACCAGTGGACATTCAATGTCAGTGACCCTTATGCATTGACTATAAAAAACGTAAAAAAAGGCGATGCTGGATATGTGAATGTTTCATTTAGTGATAAAGCATCTATCACTTGGGGCACAACTGGTACTCTGTTTATCGCGAAGAGTGGTAATACCCCTGGCACTTACGAAGTGATGGCAGCAACGGGAAATGAGATTGATGCCTCTAAAACATATTACAATATAGGCAGACCAGCAGCTAACACAGTGAAGCTATATAGCAATTCCAGCTATTTGTCTGGTAATGCTACCCTGCGTTTCCAGTTAACAGCAACAACGGCAACAGATGTAACATATCATCTTGTTGATATGTCTGGTAATGAGCTTTTGACAGCCAAAACCCGACAGGCAACTACAGATCATCCAGCTTTCCCTCCGGAGTACTATAGTCCGTTAGTAGAAAAATATTACTATCACGCTTCATTAGCTCATGCTCAAAATTACCGTTATAACGGTGATATTGCTGATGATGGTACAATAGGAGGATCAGAGGTTTATGTCACCTATGACGTAAACAACCTTATTGACTTAAAAGCTGGTCAGTTATATCTGTTGAAATACGAGGCTGGAGAGGAGTTCTATCAGGAGGATGGTAGTGACGGTCGTTCTACAACAAAACAGAAGGCTGTCTATCCATACGTAAATGGTGACGGTAACTTCTTCGTGTATGGTCAAGAGCAGTATGATATACAACAGGAAGGTGCTGCCAGTACACGTACCCGCTGGGCTTGGTATGTTGAGAGCAACGTGGAAGGAGCACCTAAGGGTGACCCCTATCACGTGATGATCAAGTCGCGCCAGACAGAATCGTATCCTATCACTAACAGTTCTGAATATAATGCCTACTTCATGACCTATAAACCTAATGGCTACAGCGAGGTTATAACAACATTAGGATGGCCTGGCATGAATAGTGAAACAGCTACAGAATACATGGTTCTCGGTAGTGAGGGGCAGTATCAGCTGGTAACATCATACGAGATAGGTGGCTCGCGCTATGTCGTGAACTCCTTCGAGCAATACTGGAAGACGTGGGACACCATCAGGAAAAAGGTTTACGGTGAAAGCGGTGCCAAGGAAAATGACAGTCACCCAATAACCATACCTGACACCACAACTGTGCAGTCTGGTACCCATAAAGGCGAATCCTTCAGAGAGTACCTAAAGAACACCATTGGCTGGCACAGCTACGAGAAGTGGGCATACGCCAAGCGCTGGAATGGATACAACAACGGCTACAGCAGTACTGAAGGTACACATGAAAAGAAAAAGGGCTGGGAAAGGGTTGAGCACTGGTATCAGACCGTTGATATGGGTGAAGGCTACTTCGACTTTGTCAAGACAGACATCAACCCTGTACTCATCCTGCTCGACCAGCACGGATGGGAGATAATGCGTAAGCCTATACCTACAGACCCTAACGACCCGGATAAGGATACAAAGTTTGCGGCCATACGCCCATACAACAGTCCGATGGTAAAGGAATACGCATTCTGGGCAACAGCCAAGAAGCGTACCGGCTTCCACCAGTATTATCTGATGAGCGACCGCATTGGCGGTGATGACTACACCTCCACCGACCTCACCAGTCTGCCACCTTACGGCTCAAAGAACGTGCATGACAAGAAGGGCAACCTCAACGACCAGTATGTCACCTACATCGTCAAGGACGAGTATGCACAGACCTACAATCCAAGTACAGAGACGGGTAAGCCTTTCCTCATTGAGCAAGGAACAGGCCATGAGTATGCTACAACAAACGCTGGAGGAACAACTCTTACAGCAAGCGCCATTCCTCACGATGGTGATATGATGGCTTATATTCTTAATGATAACATACCCGCTACCGAGCAATGGTACGTAAAGCCTAATGTCAATATTGATATTGAAATGGGTTATAATAATGCCACGCACACTTGGACTGATCCGGACGAGAACGACAACAAGAAATGGAAGAACAAGAATCCTAATGCATACGATCATTATTTATACAAGGATTCCTTAGTTGCTCAGTACATTAGTGATAATACGGATAGTCTGGGATATTTCTCCTTCTCTAACGGCTTCGACCCATATAACATACAGATTTCGTCTGTCAGTGCTGCTACTCAATTCATGAAGACAAACGCTAACGGCGCTACACTCCATGAAGGTTCTCTTGTAGGTTCATATCCGACCAACCCTGGTACCATCTCCATGGGGGTTAATACAACATTAATTTCTCCCAAGCCAAAATGGTATGACAGCAGGGACCTGGATGTCACCAATGCTACCTTTATGGCGGTGCAGGATGCTGCCGGAAACATGCAGCTCATGCCGCGCTTCGACCATACTACCCGCATGAGCGAGTTTGGCGAACTGATAGCACCAACAGATGATGATGTAGAGAAGACCTATACAAAACTCTATCGACCAGAGGTGTATGAATATCTCATCATCGACAATGACGGCAAAGAGTCTCTACGCTACAAGACGGGTGGTGACCTGACACCACAGACTCCTGCCCACTTCCAGAGTCCGTTGGCAACCAACTTTACCTACTATGCTACAGCAACCTATGATAGTGGAACTGGGAAGTATAGCGACATTACAGATAAGATAGAGGAATCTCTCGATGGTGCTACACTTACTAATAATAAGGTGTATGTACGCTATGACTATGACGAGGAATCCGATGGTGTGAATATGCTTAAGGGTAATTGGCTGACGATGCAGCTGAACAATATGACTACGCAATACACCACAGTAAGTTCTACAGCTGGCATCTATTCGTCTTTAGCTAATTCATATTCTATGACAGCTATTGATGTTTCTGATATAAAAAAACAGGCAGAGAAGCTGAAAGAAACAGGAGATTATTATTTCAAAGTTGGTTCTGATACTTATTATAAAGTTCAAGTAACAAGTGCCTATGTTGATGAAGTATATGCTACATATACAACTGATGATGCAACCGATACTGAATGGGGTAATGCTACTGGAGATTATAAGAAAACAGTTACTGACTATGATAATATGTACGTTCAAGCTCAGCAGCTTGAAGCTAATGGTGAATATTTTTTCAAAATAGGTGCTGACAAATATGTAAAAGTAACTGTAACAAGCCCTTATATAAGTGCTACAAATGCGACATGCTCTGAACCAGCGGTAGAAGCGAACTCCTCGAACTGGGATGCCTCTAAGCCTCTTGTGGTAAATGCAGATGCCAAGAAATGGCAGTGGAAGTTCGCTCATAATTCAAAGCCTGACCCATACGCCATCTATATATACAACCGCGATGCTAAAGGCCAAAAGTTGGTTGAAGGTTCACGCTTCGCACTCCTCTCTCACTCTGCAGGCTATTATGCTTTGGCTAAGGCTGGAGTGGGTACATATACTTATTCCTTCCTCAACGGAGACGAGATGAGTACCTCGACTCCTGCATCTGTAGCCGTAGAGTCTGGCTTCACACCTACTTCTGGCACCTTCGATGAAACAAAGTCACAAGTAAAATTTACTGATGAAGTTGAACATTCATATATATATAAGGTATATACAAATGGAGGAGTGGAAGCTATCAGCGCTACCCAGTCACAGGAAAATGTAATCAGTAACGACTGGAAACCTGTATTACCAGAAGCTGCCCGCACACCTTTGCTTAACATGGACCAATACCGTTACTATGAGCAGAGTTTGGCAGGAGTAGTTGAACAGAGCGACACGCTCAACAAGTCCCTCTCCCACATGTATGGTCTTTACGACGATAACATATATACACACTATACTGCGTATGATGCTAATGTGAGCACTTATGTGGTGCCTAATGTCAGAAATGCTACGAATGAAAATCCTGTAGCACGTGGCGTGGGTTCCAATGATGCTCCTATCGGACTTGACGGCAAACGTCGATATAACATCTACTGGCACCCTGATAATATAATGAAGAGTGATGGAACGAGCATTACTTCTGATGACGATGATGTCGACAAAGATTTGCAATATACTGCTCCCTATGAGTGGGAATTTGAAGGTGACGACCCTTACGCTATCAAGATTAAGAGCGTAGGTGCTACAGGAAGTGGAACAAAGAGATATATTAGTCAAAATGGAGAAACGACAACCTGTAAGATTGACGAAACTCCAACCCCCTTTATGCTCCTAAACAGGGACGGCTATGAATATGGAATATTTGCAAAAACGGGTAACAAAGATGTGATGCTCAGCGGTTATGGTCAGGCTCTCGTTACCGATGACCACAACGATGAAACAACAGCCGATAACCCAACAAAATTCATCATCTTTGCCCTTTCTACCTATAAAGTTATATATCGTTTGATAATAGCAAATACTTGTACAAATAAGGCTCTTCCTGCTGCTGGACAATACGTCGATATTCCATATTCAGAAAAAGATAATGAAGGTAATTGGGTATCAGGCTATAAGCCATCTGACAATAATACCATGAGGATATTTGGTACTACCCTACGCGACTTAGAGTCTAGGGATCCCTCTGTTGGATATCATGTTGATGGTGACAAGTATCAACTTGGCGTAAGCCTAAAAACTATACAAGAAGAATCATCAGGTCTATTCCAGAGAGACTGTATCTATTGTTATGATGCTGGTCACGTCAGCTTGGGGGACGCTTTCGAAGTACCGCAGGCTTTTTATCGTCCTAACGTAAATTATGACTATTATATAGAAGGTGTTTACAGTTCTGATGGTAAGACCGAAATCACTGCTATGAATAACGAATACAAGGGTCTTAAGATGACAAACATGGGCGAAGACACCGGTCTGCTTGGCAATATTGTATTTGTGAACATTGTCTATCACTTTATGGGTGGTTTGGATACCAACTCTGGTAGTGACTTCGTGACGGGTGTAGATCAAAATAAGTGGTACACATTCGAGACCAGTGATGCCACTCCAATGTTGACAGAGTATTCAGGTGTACTGAAAACAGTAAGCGGCCATGCAACTCACTATACCAATGACTACCTGTGGACTCCTGTAGGTGACCCATACGGATTCAAAATGTATAACCGCTACTTGTACAAGAATCTGGGAGATAACAAGGTGATGAGCACCTCTGACTTTACAACTGACAGAGCTATTGAGATGGTAGCTGACAACAACACAAAACCATATCTCCCTGCTAATTCTGTCTATGAACTGCTCGCAAACAGTTCTACTACACCTGGTTATTTCCGTGTTCACCCAGTAGTTAACGACGGAGAAACTAAGTTCTACATAAAGAACAACAGTAGTACAGGTGCTATGACACTGAACACGACACCTACAGAGTGGACCTTCTCCATGAACGAGGACCTAATGGGGCCATACTATCAAGCGGCAGGCTACATAGGTGGCTTGAACGCTGATGGCAAGAACGCGTATGAGGCCGCCCTAAATGTAGAAGGTGATCTTGCTAAACTGATGGCTCTTCAAGACGTGGTGTATAATCACGATAATGACGGTAGCGACCCAGAGAATCCTAACTACATCGTGCATTATACTCCTGGATACTATCGCCTGCATTCACAGCCTGGCTCAAGTGCTATTACCACACCACGCTATATGAGTGGATATACCCATAAGATAGAGCTGACAGCAGGAACTGGTAGCACAGCAATCCCGCTGCACTTCTATGAGGTGGAACAATATGACGTAAATAATCCCACCTTCAAAGACCTTGGCACAGCAGGTACGGACTACACCGAGACGCCCGCTACGAGAGGCGACATTCCTCTTGTTACTGTAGCCAAAGACCCTGCAAGCATCTTCTATTTCTCTGAAGGAAGCGCTGCTATTCCGACTTCAAAGATTTCTACTCAAGGTCTCTATGTGAACGGATATGTGAACGGCAATGTGAAGGGAAATAAGATGACAGATAAAGAGAATGCTACATCATTCACAATTGTAGATATCGGTGCAGGTATAGTGGCTCTGCAGAACGGAGAGAACTTCCTTAAATATGCTCAGACTTCTCCGAAGTATGACCTGAAGTTTGATAATGATAATTCTACCGTTGAAAGTGCGAGATGGTGTATGCAGCCCGTGCAGAAGGGCGCTACGGCTGGCAATGGAGAAATGCCACTAAAGGTTACGACTAACTATGGTGGCGATGAATATTACTATACCACATTCTATGCACCGTTTGATGTTCTGCTGACAAGCACAAATGACGAGGCATACATAGTTCCTACAGGCGAGTGGCCGGCTATGACTACGGCAACAAAACAGTATGTACTACGTCCAAAGAAAATTGGCGAATACAATACTCAAGCAAATGGCTGCCCTGAGGGTTATAGAGGCAACAACCAGTTCATACCTGCCAACACACCGGTCATCATCCGCACAAAGAATACTAGTGGTGAGGTAACAATGGCTCTGCCTACCACCACACCGTCAAGTGCGGTGTCGTGCGTGTTCAGCGGTCAGTATCTGGAGCAGATGTTAGATCAAAACAGTAGCGATTATGTATTTGTATTCGGACGTGCTTATACTCACTCAGATGCATTCACATACAATGGAGGAACTGGTATAGTTACACCCGCAGGACTTGAACTCGATAAGGGAGTAGGCTTCTACATCAACGCCAGCAACGACCGCGAGAGTAGTGCTACTAAAACAATGTGGACACGTAACAACAAGTATGTCTATGCCAACAAGATCTACTACCGTGCTGCTATTACTGCCACTTCCCGCCAGCAGACGCGCGGCGCGGAGTTCATACCTGTCGTCTTCGACGATGAGGAGGAGCAGCCTGATGAGGGGCAGGAGACGGGAATGGCGCGGGGGGACAACCGCGTATTCGACCTGCAGGGACGCGTAGTGGCGACGGCAGAGCAGGTGAAGGACGGGACATGGAAGAACGGGCTGAAACCGGGAATATATATCGTGAATGGCAGAAAGGTCATGATGAAATAATAGACGTGGGTGCATCTGACGTAATTTGCGATTTACGTAAGCGTATGCAGACAATTTGAATTGTGCAATTTTTCTGAAAAAAAAGTTTTTTTGGGCAAGTTGCATACACTAAAACTTAACTAACTGATTATCAGACGATATGTTAGTGTATGCAAGTAATTTTAGTGTATGCAAAGCCCGTTTTAGTGTATGCAAAGCCCGTTTTAGTGTATGCAAAACCCGATTTTAGTGTATGCAAAACCCGTTTTAGTGTATGCAAAACCTGCTTTAGTGTATGCAAAGTCGGAGGGAGATGGCTTGCTATGACGGGGCTTTCTTTTTGTCCCATAGGGTGGGACATTGAAAAAGGGCGGCTCTTTCCTTTTGTCCCATAGGGTGGGACATTTGAAAAGGACGGCTCTTTCTGTTTGTCCCATAGGGTGGGACATTTAGAAAGGTATCCGCTCTCGGCCAAACTTTACCGACATGTACGGTTGAAAGACGGTGAAACCGTCTCCTGTCAATAGCCGTGGGTACGCATAAGCGCACCCACGGAATTCGGATTAATCAGCATCATCGACCCTGACAGGGTCGCCCATGCCTGTGGTTGTTGGGGCACGCTTTCAGCGTGCTTTCCTTTATCGCCTATTTGTCTATCCGCAGGTCCTTCGGACACTACGGCTATTGAGAGGTGACGCTTTCAGCGTCTTTCAACCGTACCTTCAGACCGAAACAATTTACATGTTTTAGGACATTTATCACCACACAGTTTTTTATCACAAAACACACTTTTTGCCTGAACTTGCATACACTAAAACAGGGTTTGCATACACTAAAACAGGGGTTTGCATACACTAAAACAGGGTTTGCATACACTAAAAAAAGTTGCATACACTAGAAACTTCATTGATTTACAGCAAGTTAAGTTTTAGTGTATGCAACTTGGCCTAAAAAACTTTTTTTTCTTGTTTCCAGACCACCAACTATAAGACGGAAAAAGAAGCGAAACCGTTTTGGTTCCGCTTCTTTTTCCTATAAGAATTAGCGATAATCTATGGAATGTGCGGTCGTTATTCTTCGTCGAGCAGGATCTTCATCATCTCGACAGCGGCCTTGGCGACAGAGGTGCCGGGGCCGAAGATAGCGGCGACGCCGGCCTGGTAGAGGAAGTCGTAGTCCTGGGCGGGGATGACACCGCCGGCGATGACCATGATGTCCTCACGACCGAGCTTCTTCAGCTCCTCGATGAGCTGCGGGATGAGCGTCTTGTGACCGGCGGCGAGGGACGAAGCACCAACTACGTGGACGTCGTTCTCGACGGCTTCGCGGGCAGCCTCGGCGGGCGTCTGGAAGAGAGGACCCATATCGACGTCGAAGCCACAGTCTGCGTAGCCCGTTGCTACAACCTTTGCACCACGGTCGTGACCGTCCTGACCCATCTTTGCGATGAAGATACGC
>CAJOPT010000063.1 GCA_905236455.1 uncultured Prevotella sp.
CAACCCATTCCCTCATCCCGCACTTGATGCGGTAATCGCCTTAGCGCTTTCACAAAGCGAAGCGACTGAAAGAATCTCCTTTAAACTTTGCCCCAAAGTGTGACGCGTGACGCAAAAATACGTTTTTTGAAAATTAGTTTTTAGCAAACGCTTGGTTGGGTTTGCTCGGTTGGGTTTGCTCGGTTGGGTTTGCTTCGCAAAGTAACCGTGTCTTCAGTACGCTTTCACCGAGCGACAGGGATACTACTGTGACAGCAAATGTGATTGCAAATCCCCTATCCTACTCCAAGAAACTTAGTGTTTACGGGCGTTGCGTAGTATAATGTGATAGCATGATAGCAGAAAAATGATTTTTTTAATTATTTTTTAGCAAAAAAGGAGTAACTTTGCAACCAATTCAAACATAAGAACATGAGAAAGTATCTAATTCTTTTATTATCGGCAGCTTTTCTTACAATCGTTGACAAAGCCAACGCACAGTTACCATCTGTGGTTTTGAAGACAATGGAGGGAAAAACCGTAAGTACCGACACACTAAGGAATAACGGTAAACCGTTTATCGTTGATTTCTTTGCGACATGGTGTAAGCCATGCAACCGCGAGCTTGACGCCATCAGTGAGGTATATGAGGACTGGCAGAAAGAAACGGGTGTTAGAATCTTCGCCGTGTCAGTAGACCAAGGACAAAACATTAACAAAGTGAAGCCACTTGTAGACAGCCATAACTGGGAGTATGACGTACTGCTCGACCCCAATGGTGAACTCAAGCGTGCTTTGGGAATCCAGATGATACCCTACGTACTCATCTTTGACGGCAACGGAAATATGGTATACAAGCACAACGGCTATACCGATGGCGACGAAGAGGAGCTGATTGGAAAGGTAAGGGAGCTTGTAAACAAATAATTACCCTTTGAGAAGTACACATGAGAAATAATCACCGATATCTGTTACTTATCAGTGCATTTTTCCTGATAATACCAGCATTGGCACAAGAAGCCCCCGATGACAAGAATATAATTGTCACTGGAAGTATTCAGAGCGATATCCTACTTCCACAAGAAGACAATAAGATTGGAGCAGGAAAAAGCGATGACTGGGCATTGACCAACACATATGCTGATGTCAGTGTGAGGAGCAAGTATATCGATGCCGGTACGCGTTTCGAATTTGTTGAGCACCCCCTGCCAGGCTATGAGAATGATTTCAAAGGCTGGGGTGTACCCTTTTTCTATGTTAAGGGAAAGCTGAAGAATCTTGAGGTAACGGCAGGATCATTCTATGAACAGTTCGGTTCTGGATTCATACTACGAGCCTACGAGGAACGTTCACTGGGCATTGACAACCATTTGTTGGGCGGTAAGATAGTCTACCGCCCGTTCAAAGGTGTGCAGCTGAAAGCCCTCACTGGTGAGCAACGACGTTATTGGGCGCACAACGACTCTTGGATTAGCGGAGGTGATATGGAACTGAATATCGACGAATGGTCGAAAGGATTACAGGAAAGCGGCACCCACCTGACGCTGGGAGCCTCCTATATCAATAAATATGAGAAACAGGAAGAGCTGATGACCGATGCCACACATCGTCTTAACTTCCCTGAATATGTCAATGCCTTCGACATAAGAGCCAACTTGCAAAAGGGAGGATTCAGCGTCTTGGCGGAATATGCACAGAAGACACAGGATCCATCATTCGACAATAAGTATATCTACCGCAAAGGGTACGTTGCCATGCTTTCAACCTCATACTCAAAGAAAGGCATGAGCCTCCTCGCACAAGCAAAGCGTTCCGACAACATGTCATTCCGTAGTCGCCGGTCGATGTCGGGCACCTCGTCATTCATAAACCATCTGCCGGCATTCACTATGGATCACACTTATGCTTTGGCAGCTCTCTATCCATACGCCACTCATCCGCAAGGAGAATGGGCTTATCAGCTCAATGCCAGTTATAACTTCAAGCGTAATACATTGCTTGGCGGCAAATATGGCACACTTGTAAAACTTAACTACTCTTATGTTCATGCCATTGACCAGAGCACCTATTCTGATTCCCGTCTATGGGGGGAGTCTGATAAAAACTACTCTCCTGCCGGCACAAACGGCTATGGCTCCGCATTCTGGAAATGGGGCGATCAGATGTATTACCAAGACCTCAACCTCCAGATAGAGAAACGCATGACTAAGGATTTCAGACTTAATGTCATGCTGATGAACCAGTTTTACAACAAGACCATCGTTGAGGGACATGGCGGAATAATACATTCCAACATTTATGTGGTCGACGGGAAATATCAGTTCAGCCGCAAGACTACGTTACGCGGGGAGCTGCAATATCTCACGACACATGACGATGACGGTGACTGGGCTTTCGGACTGTTGGAGCTGTCCTTGGCACCCCACTGGATGATTACGATATCCGACATGTACAACTGCGGCAAGACCGACATTCACTACTATCAGGGAAGCGTCACCTTCAACACAGGCGCCCACCGCATGCAGGTTGGCTACGGACGCACACGTGCCGGATATAACTGTTCGGGAGGCGTATGTCGCTATGTACCAGCAAGTAAGGGTCTTACATTATCGTATAACTACAACTTCTAAAGACATGAATCTCAAACCATATATAATAGGTATACTTTGCGTATGGCTGACCGCTTGTAGCAATATAAGCGAAGAAGAACGCTACATATATGTAAAACCGGCACAAGCAGCACGCTGCATTCTCATAGAGGATTTCACCGGACAACGTTGCGTCAACTGTCCTACAGCCACGGCAGAAATAGAAAAGCTCCAACAGCAATACGGAGCAGATACCATTATTGCCGTTGGCATTCATTCCGGTCCTCTTGGCTTTGCAGGCAATGCCACCAACATAGGACTTATGACCGATACTGGCAACGAGTATTATAACTATTGGCACGTGGAATACCAGCCAGCAGGTATCATAAACCGCAATGGAGGAGTGCTTTCCTATACCGACTGGCAGGCAAAGGTATATAATGAGTTGCAAAAGAAAGCTCCCCTCACATTGAAAGCCGTCAACAACTACGATGAGACCTCACGCATGCTAACCATTAATGTGAATGCCATGGGTACAGACGGAGATTCCGAAGGATTCTTACAGTTGTGGATAGTCGAAGACAATATCACTGCCATGCAGCTGCGATACAATATAATCACTGATCCTGGCAGCGGACAGATCACTGACAGAGAATATCGTCATAGTCATGTCTTCCGTACTGCCGTCAACGGCACATGGGGTGACGCCTTCTCTATTCATGAAGGTGAGGAAAGAGACTATCAATTTAGCTATAAGATACCAGAGGACTGGGATGTAAGCAGCCTCTCTGTCATCGCTTTTGTATATAACAGCCAAGGGGTGTTGCAAGTTACCAGACAAGCCGTTACTCCCAGGGAAAACTCTTAACAGGAGGTTATCCATAGAACTATAATAAAAAACAATATAAATAAAGAATATGAGAAAACTTTTATCTACCCTTCTGCTCACGCTCTGCGCCATACATCTGTCGGCACAGACAAATGCAGTCATCTTTGTAGACAAAGACGGCAATGAGATTGGCGACGGCACCACCATTACCGTCAATACCCCAACCACCGATGACTTCGGAATTACGATTATTCCATCTGGAATATACGTAAAAAACACCATGTCAGATGACACCGGTATACACATTAACTATAATATCCAGACCTTGGAGAATGGCAGCTTGCAGATCTGCTTTCCCATGACATGCGTTTCAAACAACGCCTCTGGAGCGTTCAAGACCGATAATGGCATGATGACAGGCAACGAGACACGCGACTTACAGACAGAATGGCTTCCTGACACATACGGTAAATGTACCGTCAACTATCAGATTGAGCTCATGAAACAGACCTCTGTTTTCCCACCCAAATACGAATCCATTGGAATGGGACCAAAAATCACAATTAACTATGTCTATTCCGACCCTGCCGGAATCAATGACATCAATGGCGACAGCAAAGCCACAATCATGGCTCGCTACGACACCAGCGGCCGTAGGTTGACAGATGCCTGTCGCGGTCTCAATATCGTGAAGACGAGCGATGGCAAGGTGATAAAACAAATAGTACGATAAACCAACTATGGATTTCACCTGACACACAACGTTGATTTTATTCATCTAAATATTAACTATATGAGAAAGATTCTATTATTAGCAGCAACATGTTTTCTGACACTGAGCACTAACGCCCAGAAGGTGACAACATTGTCAACCTCAAACTCATTGAGCTTTGAGAAAGCTCCAAGGAGTACAGCTCAAGTCGCTAACTCGCCCTCAAAAGCCCCACGTAAGGCTTTAGGTGCCAACCAGTACTTATGCGGATTCACATTGACAGACGACCTCGCCCAATACGGCTCTGGTGTTGCCAGTCTCGCCAGCGGCGTATGTCAAGTCGGAAACATATTCACTTCCGATGTGTACAAGAGCTTCTCCGGATTTAAAGTGGTTGGTATGCGCGTAGGTTTGTGCTACGACATCACCGACTTCAGTGTTGTCATCAATAAGATTAGCAGCAGCGGTATCACCCCGTTCGTCACTAAGACAGTAGGTAACGGACAGAAAGGATGGAACGAAGTGATGTTCGATGAGGCTGACCAGTTTGAGCTCACAGGCACCGACCAGTACCTGACATGTTACACCTACAACCAGTTGCAGAAACCAGACCCAGACTATCCTGGTTACTACACCGACGAATGCTATCCACTCTCTATCCTAGACGGAAGCGAGACCCTTTACTTCTATGGTAATATTCCGGCAAGTGCCGGCGGATCAGGTGAAGGATGGTATACCTTAGGTTCCGGTGTCCTCTCCATACAATGGATTGTAGAGGGTGAGCTGCCAACCCAGCACTTCACCTTGAACGCTCTGAACACAAGTAAGAAATTCTACTCCTCCGCAGAGAACCTGACAGGTACCATCAGCGTATCTAACATGGGTGCCTTACCTATCACCAACGCCGCCTTCGACTTCATGGTTGACGGAAGTGTGGTCGGTAATCAGCAAATGAACACCAATATTCCTTCAGCTGCCGATGCAGAGATTCCTTTCGACATCAGTCCTATGTCCATCTCTACAGCTGGCGAACACACCATCTCAGTACAACTGACAACCCTCAACAGCACGACACCTACTGGACAGATTGACAATCCTACTGCCGAGGGAGTCTTCTATTCTTACTATGACGGTGACGTGAAGCCACGCCAGAAGTATCTGGTAGAGCATTTCACATCGCACTCCTGCACCTATTGTCCGCTCGGCTATGACATAATGCGCAATCTTGAGTCCAACCACAGCGATATCGCTTGGGTGTCCATACACGGTAACCAAAGTATGACCGACCCGTTGAATTTCGCAGAGTGCAACCAGTTGCAAAATATGGAAGGACTGACAGGATGGCCTGGAGCCAGCTTCAACCGCATCTACGACGCTGACATGTCTGAAGGAAAAAGCACTATCATATATGGAATCGGCTATAACAGCTCCTATACAGCCACTGCCGCAAATATGTTCTATAGCCTACTGCAAACAAAATCAGAGCCATCATTCGTAGCACTCGACATTCAGCAGGCTTATGACTCCGACTCCAGGACACTCGACCTGACAGTCAAAGGAGAAGGTGCTCCAAACGCAAGCATCTTGCTACAAGACTATGGTCTCACCGTCTACATCACTGAGGCAGGACTGACAGGACGCCAGTTAAATATGGGAACATGGGTAAACGAATATGAGCACAATAACGCTTTGCGCATGGTGCTGACCGCAGCAGGCGGCGATGAGATATCTTGGAGCAGCAATAACTTCGAGTACACCAAGACGGTCACCATCCCTGACACCTATGTGGCAGAGAACCTAAGCATCACCGCTTTTGTGGCTCCAAGGGTAGCCAACATCAACTACGCTGACATCTACGACATGGCTGTCAACAACTGTGAGAAAGTCGCACTTGAGATTACTGACGGCATACAAGAACTTACCGGTAGTGATAACACTTATGAGGTTGCGCGTTATGCCATTGACGGCAAACTTATTGACACACCTCGCAAAGGCATCAACATTGTGAAGATGAGTGACGGCACAACCCATAAGGTTCTTGTAAAGTAAGAATTTAAAGGTTAAAGATAGCATTAGATTAATGCAGATATTAAACAGGGGCAAGATAAAAATCTTACCCCTGTTATTTTTTCCTTTTACCATTTCAGTCTTAGGTCAACTCCCACTTGTATTGGGTTGCCTAATTGACCGAATGTAAGAGTTTTGCCTGTAGCCGCGCTTTGTACGGCAAATGTATTGTAATTAGAGTTTGTGAGGTTCCGTCCCCAAAGCGACAAGACACAGTTTAGTGACCCGAGCTGGCAGTTCAAATCGGCATGGGCACCTACCGTGGCATAGAGCTTCTGCCAGTAGGTGTTTGCCTCATCCCAATAGGTCTTACCTTGTGCGTTTACATTAGCACCGACGGTGAGCGTTTTTAAAGCCTTACCGTTGATGTCAACATTAACGTTAACTGCCGCCCCGATGGTATGCTCCGGCACAAACGGCACGCGCTTGTCTTTATAGCTTACATACTGCAGTTTTCCATCCACCTTAATGCTGTCATCATAGTTTTTGAATACGGCACGCGTATATCCATAATTCAATGAGTAGTCGAGGTGATTGTCAAAAGCACTGCCTCTAAGACTTGCCTCCACACCGCAGCTGTAGCTCTTTCCTGCATTTACCATCATACGACCAAAGCCAAAATTTCCAGCCATGACAGAGAGTTGCTGGTTGCGAACTTGCATATAGAAGCCAGAGAGGTCAAGATGGAGACCATTGCTGAAGAGGTTGAGGTGAGTGCCGAACTCATAGTTCCAGCTGGTCTCAGGTTTGAAGGCTATGGTCTCTGCAATGTTGGCATACGCCACGTCATCGTGCTCGAGTGTCATCTCTCCCCTCGCCTTCTGCGCATTGTCCTGCAACTCAGTCTGAAGGATATCACTGAACATCTGGATATTGTAACCACCGGCACGATAGCCCTTTGCCACCATAGCATAGACATTACTTCCACTATCATCAAACTGGTAGCTGATGCCTGCCTTTGGCAGCAACTGACTGAAGTCATCATCCTCATGGTGAGCCAGCTCAGACCTCACTGCCGCATCCACATGCACACCCATCACATCCTCGGCAAGCGTGGCAAGGGCGCTCGTCTCGTAGTCTATGCCTACATGACTGTAGTCGTAGCGTAATCCCAATGTCACTGAAAGGCGTGGAGTAAGCTCGAGCACCGATTCATGAAATATGCCGAGATTAGATTGAGGAGTACGGAAGAGTCCGGGTATAGTGCTCACCGCCATGTCGATATTACAACCACCGGCACGTTCTATATTCGCCGCAGCCTGTGCCTCAGCGACAGCTTGCGGCATACCGCCCTGCGCCATTCGTGCCGCCATGCTGTTAAGCATACCATAGTAGGCATAGTCGGTTATGGTTTTCGACAAAAAAGCATTCATCATCGGATCGAAGTATACTGGCGCATTGGTTTTAAGCCACTGAGTAGAAAAGAAAGCGCCGGCAGTCCAATGCCAGATACCTGTGATACCCTTTACGGCCAGCTCCTCGGTAACACCGTTTTGCAATTGTCTCTGCTCCATATGCATAAAGTCATCAGGCTGATAGTCGATGTCCATAAGCATATAGTCCTTGAGATACTGCCATGAGGTAACCGAGCAGAGGTCGAAGCCCTTGCCCTTATATCCAATGCTAAGAGCAGTATTGAAGATGCCACGGCGGTAGTTTCCTGTATGGTTCGTATTAGGATCCTGTGTTGTGAACGAGCCGTCCTGTCCCTCCATTATACCATAGGGATAGCCATACTGTCTTACCAGCTGTCCGTCAGTGATGAAATCAAATGTCAGACGGTCGGTGGGCTGCCACAGCAGTCTTAGACGTCCGCCACCCTCATTGAGTTTGTCAGCTTTCTCACCGTTGAACTGATTCTTGAAAAAACCGTCCTGTCCGTCATAGAAACCAGCCACGGCAAAGGCGAATTTGTCACTTACCTTATTATAATGAGCAACCTCAGCCTTGCGCCATAGATGTGTGCCGACAGAGAGATTTACCTCCGTGCCCTGATATGACATGGGATTCTTAGTATACAAACGTATCATGCCACCCTCGGTATTCATACCATAGAGCGTTCCCTGTGCACCGCGCAGCACATCAACCCTGTCGATGCCGTAGGTATGGAAAGCAAAGGCACTCTTACTTAGCAACGGCATTCCGTCGACATAGATTCCCACTGCCGGACTGTTGACACGCGAGCCTATACCTCGTATATAGACAGACGGAGTGTAACGGCTGCCATAGTCGGGCATGGTCAGCGACGGAACATATCCAGACAGGGCATGAAGATCCTGCACCTGAAGACTGGTAAGGTCGCTCTGGGAAAACGAGGATGAGCTGAGCGGCTGGAGGCGCAACTTAAAAGCCTCCTTAGGTTGAGACACAACAACGACCTCGTCTATATCGTACACTTTTGACGAATCGGCAGCATTGGTGTCAACTTGTCTGTCGACTATGGCGACAGACTGTTTCGACGATGTTTTATCAGACTCCCCCTGCAAGGGTAAGTTTGCCTGAGCTGAAACAGCAAATAATCCTTGGATGGCTAATGCCACGAAAAGAAATTGTTTCTTCATTATATTGAAATGATTTTTGTCGGACTTCCGAAAGTCCACCTGATTTGACTTTGGCTGCAAAGGTAATAATATCTCAGTGCCGGTACAATCCTTATTTATTAGGATTTTCAATATAAGAGACACTTAGACAATGTTTTTACACATTCATGGCACCGCATACAGGGCAAGTACCCTTCTGATTAAGTTTAGTGCCACATTTCCCACAGGTATACAAGGCAGGTGTGTTCTTAAAATATAGACGGATGGCAAACCACACATACGCGATAAAGAGCAGATAACCCACATAATACAACGTGCTGACACTGAATATAATATAGTTGAACGCACATACGGCAGCCAATCCACTTAAATACAGGAAGGCGTCACTAAACCCCAAATAACGGCGCGTATCATCGATGACAGCGATACCGACTATCAGCATAGACCATACAGACGCAAGGAACACACCAAGCAGAAAAGGCTGCGAGAAAGGATTCAGCGAAGGATGGAAATAGAACTCCCTCCACATCTCAGGCATAAACATCTGTATGCTGGCATAAAGTGTGGCTGAGAACGCTACATTGACAGCCAACAATGTGGGATAGAACGACGCAATGTCGTTGAAGTGTACAATCTTGGCATTGTGCCTCAGCTGCTTCCTCAACAAGTATCCCACCGCTATGAGACTGATTATTACAAGAAAAACCAATGTATGTGAATCGGAGAACGTGGATATAAACTGTGATATGGGATCATCTGGATCTACCCCCTTCAGCAGTTCACTCTCGTGAATCCATCCAAACTCATAACCCTCGGTAGCCACTTGCACCCAAACAGAGTCGGTGAGGTTCTCCGTATGTGGCATTACCCGTATGTCGGCGACCACCATACGAGTATTCTTGGGAACCATGAAGGAGTCGGTCTGCATACCACTGACTATCTCCTCAGGCTGTTGGTTGAGCAATGCTATGGAGTCAGCTCTTACTATAAAATTGAAATTCCGCGAATAATGATGTTCATGTGCGAAGCTGATTGAGTCCAGCTCTTCTTGTGTCATTGTGTCGGCAACGACAAGCGTATCTTTAAGTTGGAACCGCGATGGAGTACGATCATGATAACAACCGCATAACACATTAGCAGTCAAGGCTATTATGAGAAATGGCACAAGTAATGATTTATTCCGCATAGACATTCATTTGACAATCTTTACAATTGAACTCAAGACGAAACCGCCTGCGATCAGACAGCTCCAGGAAAAGCGGCTCTCTCCATGTGGGTTTGCGCCCTCCATGCCGCACACAAGCTCCCAATGTATAGCGCAGACAATGGCGGCACTGCATAAGCAACGCCTCACGAGGATGCGCAAGCTCAAATGCCGTCCCACATGACTGTAAGCCCTTGGACTCATAGAACGCTTTCGCCTGCCGGTTTGCTATATTAAAGAGGTATGGATAGTGATCGTATTTTTTTACTGGAATGGGAACGTTAACGTCAACCTTAGGTTCCGTTGTCATTGTCCCCGTTGATGTTGACTGGCTTATTTTCTCCTCCAATACACTAACCGCATACCTTCTCGCCTCAGTAAGCTTGCTTGCAGGAACAAACCATTTAAAGTCTGAATTCCCGTCAAAGCCCTCACAGATGAAAGGAGTATTGCCAAGTTTTGAAAGTATACCTGTAATTTTATCTTTCTGGGAGGTGTGAGCTACTTGAATATCCGAAGGCACGGCGATGGAAACACCTATGTCATTTGCATTGACATCCAAGAGTATATCACTCCCCCCACGTCCGTTATCAATATTGACATGAAACCGTATCGTTACAGGTATCTTTCTCTCGGCAGTCCCACGTCCTGCAAGTATTTTCTCAAAAGCCACGTCCTGATTACGATATAAAGCCATTCCAGGAAGAAGGGATGCCGGAATCTTCGAGCCTGCCGTCCGAGGCGGCAGACTCATAGACATTGTTTTATCAGACTCCCGCCGCAGACGGGAGTCTGGATACAAGCGATTACCCTCCACTCTGTTTACGCGAAAGCCCTCCAGCTCACGCTTAGCATTCAGGAAGCAGAGTCCGTCACCATTGGCAAACGAGGCTGTGCCTGCCACACTGAACGAGTTACTGCTAATCTCCTTTACCTTTCCCACATACTCACCCATAGCCTTTGGGGTGTCAGGTGAGATGACATCAGCCTGTCTATTCAGCAACCGTCCGTCGCTGTCACGACCACAATGCAGGAAATAGTCGGTAAAGCCGCGGTTGAATGTCTTCCGTAAATCTGGTTTGAAGAAATATTGTACACGTCCTAAGGATGAACGCATATAATCATTAGGGCGTTTCCTCACTAATGAATCCAGTCTCTGGCTGTATGCCGAGACTACATTCTTGACATAGCTGACATCCTTCAACCGTCCCTCTATCTTAAATGACACAGCACCAGCATCAGCGATTTTCTCAAGATCGTCTATCCTGCAGAGGTCTTTTAAAGACAACAGATAACGCTGGTGAATCAGCTCATTACCCGTAGAATCCACCAGATTATATTTCATACGGCACATCTGAGCACATTCACCACGGTTGGCACTTCGTCCGAAACAATGTTGTGAGGCATAGCACAGACCACTATAGCTCACGCACAATGCGCCATGCACGAATACCTCTAACTCTATGCCAGGTACTTGCTCGTGAATCTCACGTATCTCCTCCAATGAAAGCTCTCGAGCGAGCACTACCCTACTAAAGCCTAATGACTGCAACCACCTCACCTTCTCCACCGTACGGTTATCTGTCTGTGTGGATGCATGGAAGAAACTGGGGTTTAGCATCTTGGGACTGGCATACGAGAGCTGTTGCAGTATACCCATGTCTTGAATAAGGAATGCATCAGTACCCACATCCTTAAGTTGACTTATCAGCTGTTGCATCTTTTCCAGCTCACTGTCATAGACAATGGTATTGACAGTCACATATACCTTTGCTCCAAAGAGATGCGCATAACGGCAAAGCTCAGCAATATCCTCCACAGAGTTACTGGCTGCAGCCCTGGCACCGAAGCGAGTCGCTCCAATGTATACGGCATCCGCGCCATGGTCGATAGCTGCTTTGCCGCATTCCAGATTCTTGGCTGGTGCCAATAACTCTAATTTCCTCATGTATAACGTTGACGTTAATAAATACTACTTTATCTCCTCTATATTATAAGGAGTCTCTTGATATACATAATAATTTATCCAATTAGAGAAGAACAGGTTAGCATGTCCTCGCCATGTAACCAATGGTCCCTCTTCGGGATTGTCATGCAGATAGTAGTTTTTTGGCATCTCCACATCATCACGTTTCCCGACGTCACGCCGATACTCTCTATCAAGTGTGTCGGGAGCATATTCCATGTGACCGGTTATAAAGAAATCCCTACCACCACGTGCCATAACCATTGACACACCGCTCTCAGCCGACTCAGAGATAACAGTTAACTCTGGTATGCGGTCGATGTCTTTTCGCAGAACCTCCGTATGCCGGCTCTGCGGCATGCCAAACACATCATCAAAGCCACGGAATATAGGCAGTTGGTTATCAAGAGGATGTTGTTTGAAGATACCGAACATCTTCTTAGCCAGCGGATATTTAGGAACGCCATAGAAGTGGTAGAGACCAGCCTGTGCAGCCCAACAGATGTATAATGTCGAGGTGACATGTGACCTTGCCCAATCGAAAATACCGGTAATCTCATCCCAGTATTCCACATCCTCAAAATCCAGAGTCTCCACAGGTGCTCCGGTAACTATCATACCGTCAAATTTCTCGTCCTTAATCTCCTCAAAGCTCCGATAGAACATCATCATGTGCTCTATCGGAGTGTTTTTCGGAGTATGACTTTTCAACTTCATGAAATTAATCTCCAACTGCAATGGAGTATTTGACAACAGCCGTATCAAGTCAGTCTCGGTTGTTATCTTTAAAGGCATCAGATTGAGTATAACTATCTTCAAAGGACGGATATCCTGCGTGTGAGCACGCGAGTCATCCATAACGAAAATATTCTCTTTCTTCAGCAGGTCGATAGCTGGAAGTCTATCGGGCAATCTTAACGGCATGGTTCTCGACTATTTAATGAAGAATCGGCTTACGCCACCACTTTCAATTTTCAACTTTCAATTTTCAATTAAAAACTACCAAAGGTCAAGACGCTCTTTCTTAGGAATAAACATCTTGTCTGTATCCTTTACGCCAAAGGCATCATACCACATATCAATATGTGGGAGAGCGCCATTGACGCGCCACTCACCCAGTGCGTGCGGATCATTCTTCACCCGATTACGAATTTCCTCCTCTGTGATATTCTGTCCCCATACACCTGCGTATGCGAGGAAGAAGCGTTGGTCTGCGGTAAAGCCATCCTTTTCTTTCAGAGGTTTCTTGGCTGTCGCATTCTTGTAAGCATAGAAAGCAACCTGCAAGCCACCGTGGTCAGCAAGGTTCTCTCCGAGGGTGAAGCGTCCGTTAGCCTTCAAGTCAGGCAGCACATTGATATTACTAAAGAAATCAGCATACAAGTCAGCACGCTCATTAAAGCCCTTGGCATCCTCTGCGGTCCACCAGTCGTGCATATTTCCATCGGCATCGAACTGACGTCCCTGATCATCGAATCCATGGGTCATCTCATGACCTATAACAACACCTATCGCACCATAATTAAAAGCCTCATCAGCCTTAGGGTCGAAGAACGGATATTGCAAGATTCCTGCAGGGAAACAGATCTCATTTGTGGTAGGATTATAATATGCGTTTACCGTCTGTGGTGTCATGTACCATTCATCACGGTCGACAGGCTTGCCTGCCTTTTCCTCAATATGTTTCTTTGAACGCCACTCACGTGTTGCCAGCACATTGTCATAATAGCTCTTCGACGGGTCGATAGTCAAAGCCGAATAATCCTTCCATTTATTAGGATATCCTATCTTGACATAGAATGTAGAGAGTTTCTTGTGTGCGTTAGCCTTGGTTGAGTCACCCATCCACGCTTGTGCATCGATACGTTCACCGAGTGCTATCTGCAGGTTTCTCACAAGTTTCTCCATAGTACTCTTGGAACTTGCAGGGAAGTAACGCTCACAGTACATCTTACCCAAAGCCTCTCCCATGGCGCCTTCCACTTGATTGGTAGCGCGTTTCCACAGCGGATAGTCCTCCTTGCGTCCGGACATGGTCTTTCCGAAGAAGTCGAAATTAGCCTCACGGATCTCATCCGACAAATAACTTGCGGCACTCATGATGACATCCCATTGCATATACGCACGAAGGTCGTCTGCGGTCATGGCAGCCGTGAGTTTGTCGAGCCCCTCCATAAACTTAGGTTGCCCTACTATCATCTCCTGAATATACTCACTCTTCACGCCCTCCGCATTTGCCAGTGCCTCCAACGGGATATTTGGATATGCGGTCTGGAACTCCTTCAGTGTCATCTTGTTATAGTTTGCCTGTGGGTCACGAAGCTCGGTACGACTCTTTGAGATAAGTGCCAGTGAGGTCTCAAAGCGGAATACAGCATCTCGCTTTGCTACTGCCTGCTCGTCGCTAAAGCCGAAAAGCTTGAACATCCTAACGATGTGCTCCTTATAAGCCTCACGGATCTTAACGGTAGCCTCATCATTGTTCAGATAGTAGTCTTTCTGCCCAAGGGTCAGTCCTCCCTGCCCTATATTATAGATATTCATCGTAACATTCTTCTCATCCGCACCGAAGCTCGAATAATAAGGTACGCCATAGCCAAAGGTTGCATATCTCAACTGAATATCATTGAGGGCTTTCTTCGTCTTTGCCGCCTCCATCTCGTCAAGCAATGGCTTTACCGGTGCTATGCCTTCCCTGTTACGACGCTCGGCATCCATGGCAAGTTTGTAGAAGTCAGAAAGCTTACGCTCTGTAGTACCCTCTTTGAACTTTTTCTTATTAAGTTCATCAAGGATGTTGTTTATACGTTTGTTGTTGTCTTCCTGCAATTGGTCGAAACTTCCAAAGCGCGAATACGCCGCAGGCAACGGATTGTTCTTCTGCCATCCGCCGGTAGCGAACTGATAGAAATCGTCGGCAGGCTTGGCTGACTTGTCTAAATTCTCAGGTTTGATGCCTGACTTGTTTTGTGCCATGCCCGCAACAGGAACGGCAGCCATCAGAAGCATCGGAATCATTTGTCTCATTTTCATATTCTATTGTATTTAGTTATTAGTTACAACCTCGAGCTGCTCCGAAAGCTGGAGCCATCGGTCATTCTCCTCATCCAGTTGCCGCTTTAACTCAGCATACTCTGTTATCAATGCCATGTCGGACGCATTCTCCGCCTTACAGAACAACATATCGAGTTCCTTAACACGAGCCTCCATCTTGCCGATACGCTCCTCCGACTCCTTAACAGCTTTCTCTGCCTTACGGACTTTCTTCTGTCGCTCCTTACGCTCAGCATAATCGTTTTTTCCTATGGAAGCAGCCTTTGATTTCCCGCTATCGTCCCCGTTAACGTTTTTATTTCCGTTCCCGTTAACCTCCAGTTCTTGCAGCGACTGGATGTTCTTTGCCCTAAGGAAGTCATAAATACCGCCAAGATGCTCACGTACCTTGCCACCGCCGAATTCATAAACCTTAGTAACAAGGCCATCGAGAAACTCACGGTCATGGCTAACGATGATTGCCGTACCGTCAAAACTACGTATCGCCTCTTTGAGTACATCCTTAGAACTCATGTCAAGGTGGTTGGTTGGCTCATCAAGAATCAGAAGATTGACAGGTTCAAGCAACAGACGTATCATTGCAAGACGGCTTCGCTCACCACCACTGAGCACTTTAACTTTCTTGTCTGACTCCTCGCCTCCAAACATAAAGGCGCCAAGTATATCATTAATCCGAAGGCGTATCTCGCCTTTTGCCACCTGGTCTATAGTCTGGAACACGGTGAGTGAGTCATCCAACAGCTGTGCTTGGTTCTGTGCGAAATATCCTATCTGCACATTATGACCAACCTTCAACATTCCGTCAAAGGGTATCTCATTCATGATACACTTTACCAGAGTGGTCTTCCCTTCACCATTCTTACCTACAAACGCCACTTTCTCACCACGCTTGACCGACAAGGTTACATCAGCGAATACCTTATGATTGCCATAATGCTTACCTACTCCGTCACAAATGATTGGATAGTCACCGCTGCGCAGACAAGGTGGGAACTTCAAGCGCATAGCAGAGTTGTCGACCTCATCGATCTCAATAGGAACGATTTTCTCTAATTGCTTAATCTTCTGCTGCACCTGCACCGCCTTTGTTGCCTGATATCGGAAGCGCTCAATGAAAGCACGCATCTCGGCAATCTCCTTCTGTTGATTCTCGTATGCGCGCATTTGCTGCTCGCGCCTGTCTTTACGGAGTACAACATACTCGTCATACCTTACTTTGTAGTCAATGACCCTACCACATGAGATCTCCAGTGTACGGTTCGTGACATGGTTAATGAACGCACGGTCGTGACTTACCAGCACTACTGCCTTCGCTGACTGTGCAAGGAACTGTTCAAGCCATTGAATACTTTCTATGTCAAGATGATTGGTTGGCTCATCCAACAATAATACGTCAGGACGCTGCAACAGGATTTTTGCAAGCTCTATACGCATACGCCATCCGCCAGAGAACTCACTCGTAGGACGCTCAAAGTCAGAACGCAAAAAACCAAGTCCCATCAGAGTGCGCTCTATCTCTGCCTCATAGTTGTCACCGCCCATCATCAAGTAACGCTCATGCTCTTGAGTAAACTGCTCCACCAATGCAAGGTACTCCGCACTCTCATAATCGGTACGCTCAGCCATAGCTTTTTCCATACTGGAAAGACGCTCAGCCATAGCCGTGTTACCAGCAAAAGCCTTGCGAGCCTCTTCCCGTACCGTAGTATCGTCAGCAAGACGCATCACCTGTGGCAAATAGCCGATAGTTGTCCCGCCCGACACGCTTACCGTTCCTGATGTGGGTTTCTGCTGTCCGCAAAGAATCTTCAACATTGTGGACTTACCTGCTCCGTTCTTACCGACAAGAGCTATACGGTCTCGGTCGTTAATCACAAAACTAACGTCCTGAAACAAAGGCTTAACGCCAAACTCCACTTTTAAGTTCTCTACCGATATCATGCTGCAAAGGTACGCATAAGCGAGCACAAAACAAAAGAAAACCGCTTTTTTCTTTTTTTTGTCGAGTGGAAGTACCTTCTCCAAAGGTACTATTAAGCGAGCACAAAACAAAAGAAAAATGGTTTTTATTTTGAAAGTGGAAAGTTGTCCTCGTTATCTTTCAACTTTCCACTTTCAACTTCCCATAAGTTTAATCTTCCCAAGGAGAGTAGTGATATGTAACAGACCAAGGTTGATCGTCATCCTCTTCGTATGGCTCTACCACAACCTCATCTGTAGTGTATGCGGAATCAGTTTCATCGAAGAAGAACCCCTCCTTGGCAGTATTGGGGTCACTGGCTCCCCATCCTCCTCCTGAAATCTCACCTTCCATAAAATGCTTGAGATAGACAAATGAGACCTCAGGCTTGATATATTCATTCTTTTCCATAACTCCTTACTTTACTATCTTTTTACCATTAATTACATAAACGCCTCTTGGCAGAGTTTCCCATGAAGTTCCAACCATCTGACCATTTAGGTTATATATTTTTGGATTTCCAATCGATACTCCATCAATAAATATATTGGTTACACCTGTTGTACTTTCATCGAATGCAAATGAGAAGCCCTTTGAAGCAGCAGAAACTGACGGCATTGTGAAATAAGCACGACATCCATGCATTGTACCGGCACTGCGATATGCTTTATTATTGCGACCAATATACATTTCCGTACCGTCTGCCGGCATCTTATGCGGTTGCAAAGTACCAGTAAACTTGAAAGTATTATTCTTGTCACTTGTCACAGAAACCACCTGTGGTTCACCGACATTAAATGTTACTCCACTGAAGCTAAGGTCACTAACATTATTATCTGGCATGATGATGTATGGTTTACATGCAACAATTTCATTAGATACTGTATTGAAATTGAAAGTATTGGATTCATCACCCTCAACAACACTAGTAAATTCTTTCAGTTGACATGTGTTTCCAAACTTCTCCTTTAATGTAGTATTATCAAGATTAAACGGTAAGCAGATTGCATTCCACTCTCCTCCCCAGAATGTTCCACGATTCTTCAGTGTGACATTCATAGTTGTGCCATTGTAGCCTGAATAGTACGATATAGCATCGCTTCGAGTAACATCATATTCTACTGTTGCATCCAAAGCCTTGAACTTCTTGTCAAGATAAGGCAGACGTGTGGTGAAATAATCTTTCAGTCGCTGAACCTCTGAATCAAATGTGGCATTATTATCAACAGACTTACTATAATTGGTTATTCCCTGACCTGATATTGTCCATCCTGCGCCACCATCTGCTGTTGCCGTGAAGTTCTTTGCCTGACTGCTTGTAGTAAACGTTCCATCGGTAGCATTGACAATCGCCGACAACGTAGTAACCTTGTTCTGCAAGGTTGTTGTCAGAGTACCATTATTATAAAGTGTATTCCAGCGGAGGCGAACAGCATTAGCAAACCAAGGCTGACTCCAAAGGGTATTTATCTTGTTTCTCCATGCAGATTCCTTTCCTGCGGATATCATAAGACCTGTGTTTGAGTTGTCTGTATTCAGATCGTTCATAAGTCCTGCTGAAGTCATAGTGATGCTTGCGCTATTGTCGTATGCTGTCTCTGTTCCCCACAAAGGTCCGAAGTTCAATTCTGCTGCAGTAGCATCCTTAAAGGCATAGATGCTTGAGAGTGCCTCATAGTCACCGATAATCTCGCTGGCAATATACCAGTTTACAAGACTTTCCTTGTTTAAGCCAGTACCATTGATTGCCTCCCACATACCATCGAAATTATAAACATCACTATTGAATACAGCATTCCATGCAGCTTGATTCTTTGCTTTAATGTCAGGATTCTTTATCGTCAGGTAAGGCTTAGTATAGTCTGTACCATAAATAACGTGGTCGGTTGCATCAATGTCCGCAGAACCAGTCATCTGAATAAGCAGTCCATTGTCCTCATCAATATTCACACGATTTGCATCGGCCTCAATAAATTCCGTTACCTGATATGTTCCAACGTATGTTCCGTTGAGCACAAGGTCAACAAAGCGATAACCAGGAGTGAAAGGTAACCCTACCGCATCACCAATCTCCTTAGTCAAGGCATTACGAACCAATGTCTTGTCACCTGAGTTTGCAAGCAACACCCAGTTACGCTTCTTAACTACTCCAGCATTATTTTCGTTCTCCATAAGGTTGTGCTTGTAAGAAGTCGTCACATTACCAAGGTCATCCTTCTCGTCCTTACCGAACTGCAGTCGATACGACTTCTTGTCGGTATTGGTCCAAGAAGTTGTTCCTCTTCCACGAATCTGAAGGATATTCTTACCAGCCGAAGTAAGTCCAATCTCCTGAGTAAATGGTTTCAAATTGTTATTGGCATCAATCACCTGTATTCCAGCAGCCACCCATTCGCCTGAACTTGGATTAACCGCCGCTCCGTCCTGCGTATCAACATAGATAGTTGGAAGAATTGTCAGCTGAGAGCGAGGCGAAACGACCTCTGCTGTAAAACTAATCTTGATTGATGTTTCGTCAGATGGTATGCGAACAAACGCACGAGCACCTGCAATAGTTGTTGACGTAGTCTTAGTTAGAGAACTATTATCTGTAACTTCATCATTTGCAAAGACACAATCCGTTGATGTACTCAAATTTGAGGCAGTAAACAACGTACCATAGAAATAATGCTTGTCATCAAAAGTAACTGCATGACCATTATAACCATTTGAACTATTAGATGTCTCTGTTATCTGGACGAGATTGAACGACGGATTTACCACATTATTACCGATAAACTTAAGTAAATAAGGATAACCAGCAACGATATTTTTCTTTTCAGGAGCTGTAAAAATCATAGTCTCCCCATCGGAATGCATCGCTGAGTGAACTTTTAACTCATATTCATTTCCGAAGACTTCTGCCATTTGAGCCTCAGACAAGTCAAACGGAACACAGAACGTATTCCACACACCAGCCTTATATGTACGATTCGTTTCGTCAACATTAACAACCTTATTCATGTTGCCTGAACGATTCCATCCATTCCAAGAAAAACCATTATATGTCCACGATGCATCTGGGTTGTAAGTCACAGATGACTCCAATTGGTTTTTATTAAGAGCAGTATATTGGTCTTTATATGCCTGAAGTACATTATCTATGCGGGTACTTAGCCAAGTCTTCAATTGTTCCGAATAATAAGATGCTTCGTTTGAACTATACAATTTCTCTTCACCTACCTTTGTATCCAACGGATAATATTTTGCATTCAGAGCCTGCGTTTCAGAGACAAGGTCTGCCAAATCGTCTATCTTGGCATTTAATTTTGTCTTCAGTCCATTATCAACCATACTTTGAAGAGTATCACGCATACTCTTGACAAAATTCACGTCATTAAAAAGGAAGGTTTTGAAGAATGTAACCAAACTTGACCCATTTCCATTGTTATGCATTAAATCAGTATCACTGACATTATAATTGCCATAAGCCAAATCTTTGTCCCATACAGGTCCCCAGAATAATTTGCCATCAGCCTCACGATATGCCTTGACAGTCATCAAACCATCATAATCTCCAGTAAGTTCGGAAACCAGCCACAACTTCAAGAGGGACTCTTCATCGTTTACAGCTCTCCATCCACCATTTGCACTATTGCAATCAGCACTTCTAAATCCTTGGATCCACGTATTCAAGAACCAGTCCTTGACAGTATTGATTATCGGTGTCTCTACCGTAGCACTATCTATTCGATTAGTCTCTGCACCTGTATAGGCTGGTTCCGGACTTTTGATATTCATCTGTAATCCATCTTGACTAAAACACATTGGCTTATCCAGCATTCCACCATTTCCTTGGAATTCAACATACCAGCCCGTATCCTCATTTATGTTAATACGATTGCTATCTATCTCTGGGTGGTCTGTAACCTGATAAGTGCCACGATACTCATTATTGATAACCAAGTCCACAAATTTGTATCCTGGCATAAAGTCCATACCTCCGACCAGTTCTGTCAAATGGTAAGTAAGCGCATTGCGTATCATTGAATGGTCGAAGTTGTTTGCTAACAAAGCCCAACTACGCTTTGAATACCCACGATTCAGCAGATCATGTTTATGAGCCTTACCATCTGAAGAATTACTCTTCTTTGCAAATTTCAACCTGTATGCTTTCTTGCCGTTTGAGGGATTGGCTGTAGAGTTACCACGAACCTTTATTTCTAAGTCTAATGGGTTTGTTTCCTCAAACGACTCAAGATAGTGAGGACTACTTGTATCACTTGTAGCTACGACTTTAATGGTAGCGGGACGATACGGGGCCTCACCCGTACTCCTATTCTTATAAAGGTAATCACCCAAGGATGCGTTACCAATATCAGGAAGCTCAATATAGATTGTTGGAGCATTTGTCAACTGTAACTTATTCGCAATTTTGTAGGAAAGTGAAGTCGGGTCAACTGGATCGTCGCCACCTTCTTCTCCACCGCCAGAACCTCCACCGGAGCCGGAGCCACCAGAAGTATCTATTGCTGCCAGTGTAGCATCGTCAGTAGGTGTAATACGGTCTTTATACTCTTCTGATACCAATATTTTTGTCAATGCCACACCTTCTGCACCAACTGTAGGCAATTTGAACTTCTGCCATGTAGGATTATCCCCACCGAAAGTTGCACTTCGGAGGTCTATTGTTGTAAAAGTCTTTGCATTCTCAAGATCTACATCGCCTGTGTATTCTCCCATGAGTTTCAGCGTGGTCTCACCAGTCTGGACTTCCGACCAATTTACTACTTTATTGTTGTTTTTATAGAAATACAACGTGCTACCAGACTTTCCAAAGGAGTTAACGTTCTGTACAGAATAAGTCTCGGGGGTTACAGCATACTTAGCCGGTACTATAATGTTTGTTATATTCGTTTTCCAGCCGTCAGTGCTTGCATTCCACTGCGACGGCCATACGTTTGAAGGATTCAGGTACATTGCTTGTTCGTCTGTCAAATTGCTCAGGTCGAGCGTAGAAACAGCATTGGATGCCTGATCCGAAGAAGTTACCTGCCATAACAAGTAAAGCTCGTTGGTCGAAGAGCTGCAAATGTTTTGAAAAGTTTCAAACGTTACACTCTCATCGATTTTAAGAATTATCTTGTCTCCTATTAGCCAAGGTGTGGCACCGCCATAGTTCCACTTATCGCCACCTTCCATTGACTTTAAGTCACCTGCAGCTTTCAGAACAACCGTGAAAGTTCCATTGCCATCACTTTCCCATGTACTATTTCCAGAACCGAAAGTTGTTGGTGTCGCCTTCGCTTCTTCAAAAGCCATCAGGCTTACTAAGAGCATTATCCATCCAAACATCTTAGTTGTCAAGTATAATAGATTCTTTCTCATTGATATTATTTTGTTTTAGTTTTATTACTTTTGTTAATGATATATACTATTTTGCTTACGCAATCGTTTACGAAGTAGCTGCAAAGGTAATAAAATATAATTTATTTTGACAAATGCTTACAAAATAACACAAGCATTTATCAAAATAGTATTACGATTTGGTGTTTTTTTAACACATTAGCTATTCTTTTTATAGCTTTGCACAGCCCATAGCCCCATAACAAGTGCCGCAAGTGACAGAGCTGCCACCTGATGTATGATGCTATTCAGGGTTCCGCCACGCACAAAAACCGTACGGATGGCGTCAACAAAATAGTGCATGGGGTTGACGTATGTTGTAAGGTACGCCCACGACGGCATAGAACGCACTGGAGTAAACAAGCCACTGAGAAGCATCATACACACTACAAAGAACCACATAACGAGCATTGCCTGTTGCATGGTATCACTGTAATTGGACACCACCAACCCTAATGAAGAGAAGAACAGTGCCAACAAGATTGCAATCATATAGACAAGTAGCAGTGAACCTTGGCAGGTGATGCCATAGATAGCCCATGACAAGACAAAACATACCGTCATTACAACTAAGGCAATAAGCCAATAAGGAATGAGCTTCGCAAGAATGAAAGTCCATTTCGATACCGGTGTGACATTAATCTGCTCGATAGTACCAGCCTCCTTCTCACCTACAATGTTCAGCGCAGGCAAGAAACCACATAGCATCATCAGGAGAATACCTATCAATGCCGGTATCATAAAGACTTTATAGTCTTGATATTTATTATATAGGCTAAGGGGCTGAGTTAACGTTGACGCTAACGTTAATCCCGGGATGGAAGACATAACTATATTAGTAAGATATGCGCTTCCCATGGAACCTTTGGTACCATTCACGGAATTCGCCGCAATAAGCAATTGCGGATGCTCACCACGGCTCAGCTTACTTGCATATTGTTGAGGAATAACCAGTATTAAATCAGCCTTGCTATGTTCTATATCACGAAGTGCTTGCGCATAGCTGTCTTTCTGGCCATTGAAAATAAAATACTTACTTGCCTCTATCCTATGAAGCAGCTGCCGAGACACGGTAGAATGGTCATTGTCAACGACATCAACCCTTATATTTTTGATTTCCATGTTCATGACCCAAGGCATGACACACATAATCATTACCGGGAATATGAGGATGACCTTAGGCATAAATGCGTTTCGCCGGATCTGTAGGAATTCCTTTCTTAAAAGATACTTCAACATAAGCATTAACGGTAATTATTCCAAACGACTATTAAATTTCTTCAGCGAGACAAGCAGTAGAAGCAATGTCATCAGCGACAGCATTATGACCTCAGGCAATACCTCATTGATACCCACACCCATTATCATTAGCTTACGCATGGCTTGAATATAATATCTCGGCGGAATGACGAAAGCGATCCACTGTAAGGGCTGTGGCATGGACTCCACAGGGAAGAGCATACCGGAGAGCATCACTGTAGGCAACAACAACACCATGGCTGACACGAGCAGAGCAACAAACTGTGTCTTGGCGATGTTGGAAATCAACAATCCCAACGACAAGGCAAGAAGAATATATATCAGCGATACTACTATCACCCAGACAAGAGAGCCCGCCATAGGAATACCCAATACAGTGAACGACATGATGAGGATGAGCAATAATACCAAGAATGCCTGCATCAGATAGGGAACGGCCTTGGCTATGATAATAACCAAAGGTTGTACAGGTGACACCAACAGTACCTCCATGGTTCCTTTTTCCTTCTCTCGGACGATAGACACTGAAGTCATCATAGCACAGATGAGCAACAGCAACATACCCATAATGCCTGGTACAAAATTGTAGGCAGACTTCATCTGGGGATTATACAGCATCTTTACATTTACGGGTGAGTGTGCGAGAGTGCCGCCGTCTTGTGGCATGGAAATAATGTTTTGAGCATAGCTCAACCACTGTTGCGCCATATTTGGGTCGGCGGCATCCACCATCAGTTGCAGATTAGGTGACACTGACGCACCATTATGTTTTATTGATGTATTGTCTGGACTATTTATAACTGCGATGTCTGCACGCTGACTACGTATAAACATCTCTGCCTCCCTCGGAGTAGGCACCGTGGCAACAACAGAGAAGTATTCCGAACCTGTTGTCTGCGGCAACAGGCTCTTAGACAATGTTTTATATGCCTCCCGCCGCAGATGGGAGGCATCGAGGCGGTCAATAACATGTCTGTCCATGTTTGTCGTCACCACCACGACCCGTACGTTACGTATGTCATTGGTAATGGCAAAGCCGAAAATCAGCATTAGTAATACAGGCATAACAAACAAGATAAGCATCGTTCGCTTATCACGCAAGATGTGGCGGCCTTCTTTAATTACTAATGAAATAAATTGTTTCATTTCTTTTCTTTATTACGATATAACGTTATTACGTTCTAACGACATTTTAGTCAGACGACCTTGTTGCCTGACGAGCCAAATAAGTAAACACATGATCGATGTCGGGTTGATTATACTGACGTTTCAGCTCTTCTGGCGTTCCCATGGCACTAATCTTACCATCGACCATGATACTGATGCGGTTGCAATACTCTGCCTCATCCATATAGTGAGTGGTGACAAACACGGTAATACCCTGCCTTGCCGCTTCATATATGAGTTCCCAGAACTGTCGGCGCGTGGCAGGATCGACACCACCCGTCGGTTCATCAAGAAACACGACACCTGGGTCATGGAATATACTAACCGAGAATGCCAGTTTCTGCTTCCACCCCAACGGCAGACTTTTCACCAAGTCATTGCGATGACTGGTGAAGTTAAGCCGCGTCAACAGCTCATCGGTCTTACGGCTGATATCGTCATCACTCATACCGTATATGCCGGCAAACAGACGGATATTCTCAGCAACGGTCAAATCCTCATACAAAGAAAATCGCTGACTCATATAACCGATATGCTTTTTCAGCTCCTCATGTTGGGTTCTAATGTCGTAACCAGATACTTTCCCTGTACCACTTGTTGGCTGATTCAACCCTGTGAGCATGTGCATGGCTGTGGTTTTTCCAGCTCCGTTTGCACCGAGGAATCCGAATATCTCGCCTTTCCTTACCTTAAAGGATATATCATCAACAGCATGAAACGTTCCAAAAGCTTTAACAAGATGACTGACCTCGATGGCATAGTCTTCAGATCTAACGTTAACGTCAACGTCAACATTAACAGGTGGAGGGTTAAACACCGAAGCAAATTGAGTCAATACTGCATCTGGAGTATCAATAGCCTGAACACGCCCCTCGGAAAGATAAGCCACTCGCTCACAATGTCTTATCTCGTCAAGATATGGTGTCGCAGCCACAATCGTGATGTTACGCTCCTTGAGCATCAAGAGCAGTTCCCACAATTCTTTTCTCGACACCGGATCAACACCTGTTGTTGGCTCGTCAAGAAACAGAACGCTGGGCTGATGAATCAAAGCACAAGAAAGAGCTAACTTTTGTTTCATTCCGCCAGATAATGCTCCCGCCTTTCGATTACGGAATGGCTCAATCTGCGAGTAGATTGCTTTTATGGAATCGTAACCTTCATCCACAGTCGTATTGAAAAGTGTAGCAAAGAACTTGAGATTTTCCTCAACTGTCAAGTCCTGATATAGTGAGAACTTACCCGGCATATACCCCACTCTCCGCCTGATGTCTCTCATCTCTGTCACTGTATCAAATCCGTCGACACAAACACTACCTGAGTCTGGCAAGAGAAGCGTTGCCATCAGCCTGAAAAGTGTAGTCTTACCAGCTCCATCAGGACCTATCAGTCCGAATACCTCTCCTCTACCGACTGAGAATGAGACGCCATCGAGTGCCTTCACTTTTCCAAAGGACTTACTGACATTGTTTACCTCAAGAAAATCCATACTGCCAATTTACATTGAGAACTTCACTTCTCCGTACATACCAATCTTAACATATCCATCGTTCTTAAATGCCACTTTCACAGCATATACAATATCTGCTCTCTCATCATCTGTAAGAATTGTCTTGGGGGTAAACTCTGAACGACTTGAAATCCATGTGACTGTCCCATCATACATTTTCTTCTGCTTGTCACCAAAGTCTGCAAACACCTTTACTTTCTGACCCAACTTTATTTTCTGGAGCTGGGTGGATGTAACATACGCACGTATAACCATATTTTGGGTGTCGGCAATCTTAAACAAAGGCTTACCTATAGTGACAAACTCCCCTCTTTCAACGTATTTCTCCAATACCGTACCATTGATTGGAACCTTAATCTCTGTATTAGCAATCTGATCATCGACCTGCGCCTTCTGCACCTCAGTGCTCGCCTGCTGAGCATCCACACCCTCTATTTGTGCATTGATGCTATTGCTCTGATTGACAAGGCTGGCATTATTACTACGTATCTGGTCTTGTGTCGCGGCAAGTTGCTTTTCCAACACATTTATTTGATACACTATTTCATCCAACTGCTTTCTGGGTACAGCACCATCATTGACGAGCTCTGCATAACGTTGTCTCTCACGCTGCGCATTGGCGATTTGCTGTTTGATGCCTGCCAACTGCTTCTCCAAGTCAAGCTGCTTACTATTCGTTGCATTTTTTGTTGAAGACAACTGCTTCCTTGTAGCTGCCAACTGCTTATTTGTCATATCAAGCTGATCCTTTTTCAGCTTCAGCTGATTAGCATAAATATTACCAACTATCGTCCCGGCAGAAAGATTATTCCCCTCACTAACATTAAACACGATTAACTCACCCGACGTCTTAGCGGAGATGGTTATCTCTGTAGCCTCAAACGTACCTGTGGCATCATATTCCTTCTCATTGTCATTACATGATGCAACCAGAGCTATGAAGACAATAGCACTTATTGTATGCAAAAACCTCCCCACACTCTTCAATGTGTTTTCTCTTTTCCGTTCCATATATATTACTTTTAATCTTGTCCTGATATATACTTCATACTATAAATTTCTTTCAACATCTCAATCTCATGTATAGACCGTTGAACCTTAGCCGCATTTTCACCATTAATCTCCTTAATAAGCTCATTGACGTCAATGATTCCATGTGAAAGCTTGGATTCTGCGGCTTTCCTTACTTTCGCTCGTAGAGTAATTATCTCATCGTCATCTGAAAGGAGTCTACGGTAACGGTCAATGGCTTCATTCTGTCGTATCTGTTCTAAATTATTATTGAAAAGAAAGACTTCACGGTTGTTCTCTGCCACCTCTCTCTGCAACTGTATCTTTGCCTTATCGTTCTTTCTTGTGTATAACGCTCCGATATTCCAGGAAAGCTTTGCGCCAATCATTCCGTTAAGCGACCACTTGTGACTTAGCATATCCTCAAACACATTATAACCTGGATAGCCGTAATATCCTTGAGCAAACAATCCAAGCTTCGGCATTAATGCTGCGTCAAGACTTTTCTCCTCTGCGTCAGCCAAGAGCATTTGGGCGTCAATGACTTTCAGCTCTGGACGGTTGTTTGACATATTGACAATGTCTAACCTATTGTCGTCGGGTCTCACAACTTTAGTAATTTCCAAACCACAGAAAGCCGACAACATCCTCATAATGGCAGAACGTTGCGAATTTAAGCTTGTGTTCTGTTGCACAACTTTTAGCCTTTCTGCCTTTATATTATAAAAATCGCTCTCCGCAGCCGCACCACGGTTATACATCGACTCAAGCTTCTTCTCACTGGTATTGAGGAGTTCTTGCAAATCTTTATTAAGAAGGATTTGCTCTTCGAGAAGCAACAATGCGAAATACATCTCATTCACGCGCATGCGAACATTATATATATTTACCGCATTCTGCGAAGCCTGCACATTACCTTGCTGACGTACAACATCTTGCCGGCTCTTTATTGCCCCACCATCGAACACCACCTGATTAATGTCTATACCTACTTTATACTGGTCCTTTCTTAAACCGACGATGTCTATACCCATCTGACTTAGCATTCCCTGCATCTGGTCAGGCCACGACATAACATCACTTTGGTATGTTGCCTGTGCCGAAGCGGTTATTTGTGGCAACCACCCCTTCTGAATGTTACCTACCGTAAAGTCGGTTGCCTTTTCAATAAGACCATATTGCTTAATAAGTGGATAATTACGCTCTGCCGCCTTCTGACACTCCTCAAGCGACTGGGCTGATAAAGTACAGAACGGCATGCTCACAAAAACAGATAACAAACTATACAAAAATCTCTTCATCTCTGAATATCTTTAATTCACAATGCAAAATTACCACTAATACTTCATTTCTTTATTATCTTAGAGTATAAATAAATGTTCTTTTTGTTCGATTCTGAAACAAGAATAGCAACATTAGACCTTTTTTTATTACCTTTGCACCATAAACAAGAACAAATGGGCTATGAACAGAAAACCTAAACTAATGAATTTCCTACAAATGAGGAACATTCTTGAGCCTCATATAAACGAGATGCGTGAACACATGTTAATAAACAATGAGATGGCGGTTATCCATGGCAACGCTGAATTCTTCAAATTCATCATACAGCAAAATCCACCGTTTATTATAGACGACCATCGCTTAGGATATATCAACAAAGGGGAAGCACGCATAAACATCAATCTTGTAGAGCGACACCTTACGGCAGGAACAATAGCATTCCTTGGACCTGGCACAATTATCAACCCTGTCAACATATCAAAAGACTTTGAGATCTACGGTATAGGACTGTTCTCTGACTTTCCCATGCCGTTCACGCAAAATCAAATGCCTCTCGCATTTAACGGACAAATACGAGATTTCCAATTGCAAGTGGACAGCGCCGAGATTGAAACCACACGCAGTATCATCAACCTCATTTGGCATATGACCCATCAACCAGATTACAACCATCAGGCCATCTGCAGTCTTGTCGCCACACTAATGTACCATTATGACAGACTATACAAGATCTATTCTGACCGCATGCAAAGCTCTATGTCACGGGAGCAAACTATTTTTGACCGCTTCATCTATTTGGTAAACAAATACTGCCATAAGGAACACCAGATTAAATTCTATTCAGATAAGATGTGCCTTACTGAGCGGTATCTTGGCACAATTATCCACAATGCAAGCGGCAGCACTGCCAAGGAATGGATTGACCGGGCACTGGTAACACGCATCAAAGCTGAACTAAGGCATTCTGACAAAACTACGGTACAGATTGCTGACGAGATGGGATTTCCAAATCCTGCATTCTTCTGTAAATATTTCAAGAGGAACACAGGGATGACACCGCTACAGTTCAAAAAGACATGAAAAAACAACCGCAGTCCCCAATATAGAAGACTGCGGTCATATACTTAGTAAAAACTATGACGTTTCTTACTTCACCTTATCAACAATAGCCTTGAAAGCTTTTGGATTGTTGACTGCGAGGTCGGCAAGAACCTTACGGTTCAGGTCGATACCTGCCTTATGAAGAGCACCCATGAACTGTGAATAGCTCATACCCTCGAGACGGGCAGCAGCGTTGATACGCTGAATCCACAATGCGCGGAAGTTACGCTTCTTGTTCTTACGGTCACGGTATGCATAAGTCAAACCCTTCTCCCAAGTGTTCTTTGCTACCGTCCAGACATTCTTACGAGCTCCAAAATAACCCTTAGTGAGTTTCAGAATTCGTGTTCTTCTTGCTTTTGACGCAACGTGATTTACTGATCTTGGCATAATTTTCTTGTTTTAAATGTTTGACTAATGTTTAACGAAGACAGAGTAAATCTCTTACTTGCTTCATGTTACTTGGATCTACAATTGCCTGGTGAACCAGGTTTCTCTTCTGCTTCTTTGTTTTCTTAGTCAGAATGTGACTGTGGTAAGCATGATGTCTCTTTACCTTACCTGTGCCAGTGAAACGGAAACGCTTCTTTGCACTGGCCTTTGTCTTTACTTTTGGCATTTTTTTATTTTTTAAATTGTTAATATTAATAGTGGCAACGCATATACCGGGCGTTACGCACTCACTCTCTTCATTTAATTAATCCTGCAGCTTCTTTAACGCGTTTTCACCGCCTTTGGCATTAGCAAAGAGCCCATTGTTGGATGCCTGAGCCTCCTGCATAACCTTTGCTGCCTCTTTTGCCTCGGCTTCCCTGCGCTCATTATCACGTTTCTGCTGACTCTTCTTCTGGATTCCAGCTTTCTTGGGTGCCATATACAAGAACATCTTCTTGCCTTCGAGCTTTGGCAACTGCTCTACTTTTCCATATTCCTCCAAGTCATTAGCAAAACGAAGGAGAAGGACTTCACCCTGCTCCTTGAACAGAATACTCCTTCCACGGAAGAACACGTACGCACGGACTTTATTCCCTTCCTCAAGAAACTCTATGGCATGCTTCAGTTTGAACTGGTAGTCATGCTCATCAGTCTGAGGACCAAAACGGATTTCCTTCACTTCCTGCTTAACCTGCTTCTGCTTCATCTCTTTCTGACGCTTCTTCTGCTGGTACAGGAATTTGGAATAGTCGATGATCCGACAAACTGGCGGTTGTGCATTCGGGGAAATCTCAACAAGGTCTACTCCTTCTTGCTGTGCCAAGTCCAATGCTTTGCGTATTGGCATCACCTCTGCCCCATTATCGCTTACAACACGTACTTCCCTAACGCGAATCTGCTCATTCACGCGGTACTGATTCTTCATTTTGTCATTCTTCATCCAACTATTTTAATGTCCTTTTTTATTTAAACGGCTGCAAAGTTAGATATTTTCAATGAAATTACAAAATAAAACAGTATTATTTTTTATTTATCCTCGCTTTTTCGTACCTTTAAAGAAGGTACTACCGCTCGGCATAAAAAAGAAAAAAGCGTTTTCTTTTGGTTTTGTGCTCGCTTATGCGTACCTTTGAAGAAGGTACTACCGCTCGACAAAAAAAGAAAAAAGCGTTTTCTTTTGGTTTTGTGCTCGCTTATGCGTACCTTTGCAGCCATGGAGAGATATTCTGACTATTTCAATCCAGAAATGGAGACTATGAGCCGTGAAGATTTGAACAAGCTTCAATTTACACGGCTAAAAGAGACTGTGAGACTTTGCTTGAATACAGAATTTTATCAAGAACGATTCAAGCAATTAGGTATATCAACAGAAGACATTAAGTCTTTGGATGACATTCGTAAACTGCCGTTCACTACAAAGGAGGATTTACGTGAGCATTATCCTTTCGGGCTGGCAGCTGTACCTTTAAAAGATTGCGTACGCCTGCATTCGTCCAGTGGAACAACGGGCAATCCGACTGTTGTCCTTCATACACAGAAAGATCTCGATGAGTGGCAGAATGCCGTTGCCAGATGTCTGTGGATGGTGGGTAGCCGCCCTGAGGATGTATTCCAGAACTCAGCAGGATACGGTATGTTTACCGCAGGTCTTGGTTTCCAATATGGCGCAGAGAAGGTTGGCATGCTGACCGTACCGGCTGCAGCGGGAAATACTAAGCGGCAAATAAAATTCATAACGGACTTTGGAACATCTGTCCTACATGCCATCCCGAGCTATGCCTCACGTATCTATGAGGTAATGCAAGAAGAAGGTGTCGACCCACGTAAAGACACAAAGCTTCGCATCCTATGTATTGGAGCAGAGCCACACAGTGAGGAACAACGCCAGCGCATTGAGAAGAACCTTGGTGTCAAGGCATACAACTCATACGGTATATCTGAGATGATGGGACCTGGTGTGGCTTTCGAATGTCAGGAGCAAAACGGTCTGCATATATGGGAAGACTATTTCATTGTGGAGATTATCGACCCTGTGACATTGGAGCCTGTTCCCGAAGGAGAGTTGGGAGAGTTGGTTATCACAACGATCAATCGTGAGGCGATGCCATTGCTGAGATACCGTACACGTGACCTCACCAGAATCTTACCTGGCGAATGTCCGTGTGGCAGGCACCATAAACGTCTGGCACGCCTGCAGGGACGCAGCGACGACATGATGATTCTCAAGGGTGTCAACATCTTCCCTATACAGATTGAGAAGATATTGCTGAAGTTCAAGGAGCTGAGCACTGATTATCTCATCACACTGGAGACGAAGGATAATAATGACACTATGACTGTAGAGGTAGAACTTAGCCAACTGTTTACTGACGATTATCAGCGACTTGAGAAACTGGTGAAAGAGATTACCCGTCAGCTGAAAGATGAGATCCTCATTACACCTAAGGTACGTTTAGTTCCAAAGGGAACTCTCAACGTGTCCGACGAGAAGAAAGCTGTCAGGGTAAAGGATTTAAGAAAGCTTTTCTAAAAGAAATATTCAAAGTTACGGTGGCAATCTCACAAAGGTTGCCACTTTTTTTACATAGATAAAGAAATGGGAGAAATGCCTACAAAAGCATTCTCCCATTTCTTTATCTATCTAATAGGATACCTCGATTAGTCTTCGAGAACTATTGGCTTGTACTTAGGTACAAGGGTCTTCATGATGCACCAGCCGATGAGGTAAGCAACTGCACAGAAGCAGAAGACTACCATATAAGCGGCAGGCTTGCCGTCGAAACCGAAGAATGAGAACGCCTCACCCTGCTCGGCAGCCCATGTGAAGAACTGACCGGAACCCATGTTGATAGCCATAGAACCGAAACCGCCCGCCATAGTGCCAAGACCTACAAGAGTACCGATAGTTGACTTGGGGAACATGTCACCGACGGTAGAGAAGAGGTTGGCTGACCATGCCTGGTGACCGGCACCAAGGAGACCAATGAGGACAGCAGGCCACCAAGCGCTGTAAGCACCTAAGGGCTGTGCAAAAAGACCGAGAACGGGGAAGCAGGCAAAGATAAACATTGCACGCATACGACCTAAGTAAGGATTCATGCCCTTCTTCTCAACGAAGTACTTCGGCAGGTAACCGCCACCGATAGAGAGGACGGTAACGATGAAGTAAAGGGTGAAGATAAGGGCGATACCCATGCCTGAGTCTGAGGTGTAGCCATACTGGTCAGAGAAGTATGCCGGTGCCCAGAAAAGGAAGAACCACCATACGCCGTCAGTCATGAACTTACCAACGAGGAACGACCAGGTCTGCTTGAAGGTGAAACACTTGAAGAATGGTATTGTCTCTTCTTCCTTGACGTTTTCGCGATTCTGTACGTCAGCTATGTCGGTATCCTGCTCAATATAGTTAAGCTCTGCCTGGTTCACGAACTTGTTCTTGTTAGGTTTGTCGTAAGCCCAAATCCACAGGCCCATCCATACGTAACCGAGCACACCGATGATGATGAAAGCCATCTCCCATCCCCATGCACGAGCAAGAAGAGGAATAGTAGCAGGAGCGGCAAGAGCACCTACGGAAGCACCGCTGTTGAAGATTGACGTGGCAAAGGCACGGTCCTTGGCAGGGAAGTACTCGGCAGTAGCCTTGATAGCTGAGGGGAAGTTACCTGCCTCACCGACAGCGAGGACAAGACGACAAGAGAGGAAGAGCCATACGCTGACGGTAGCTATGGCAACAGCAGCATCGGAGCCTGCCTGGACAAGGCGGAGAGCCTCGATAGAGTCGTAACCCTCAATGGTCATAGCTGCCCATCCGCAACCGGCGTGGAGCACAGCACCTGTTGACCATACGAAGATGGCAATGAGGTAACCTTTCTTGGTTCCCATGAAGTCGATGAACTTGCCTGCGAAGAGGTTCGCAATAGCGTAGAACAGTGAGAAAAGACCGGTAATAGTACCATAGTCGGCATCTGTCCAGTGGAACTCAGGAGCAATAAAGTCCTTCCACGTTAATGACAGCACCTGACG
>CAJOPT010000064.1 GCA_905236455.1 uncultured Prevotella sp.
AGTAAATGTCCGATTCTTGGGTCCAAGATCTTTACATCCCCAGTGTAAATAGGGATTTCAAGAGTTCGTAAAGAAGTCGGAAAAATGAATGTTTTTAACTTTATTTATGCCACCTTTGTGTGCTTGTGCCACTGGCTGTGCACAAAACTGTTCAGGTCAATACCCTCACAACCTATAAAATCTATTAAATCTGCCCAGTATTCATAAGGGTTGATATTGTTGAGCTTGCAGCTTTCTGTCAAGGAATATGCGAAAGCAAGATTCTTAGCCGCATTATCACTGCCACAGAATAAAAAGTTCTTTCGTCCGCAAGCTAAGTCTCTCATACACGCCTCGGCATAGTTGTTATCCACCCTGTACTTGCCGTCCTCTGTATATTTAATCAGACCCTTCCACTCTGCAAGTGCATAGTTGATGGCCTTCATCAGCAATTCACCGCATTTGGCTGTAACACTCTTCGAATAGTAAAGCAGGTCTTGATACATATCATTCAGGATAGGAATAATGTTAATTGCTCTCTGTTCTTGGCGCTTCTCGTCAGAAAGGCTCTTGTAGGATTTCTCAAACTCGTAGATGACACGAATCCGTTCCAGAAACTTATAAGCGACTCCTGTCTTATCCTCAAACTTCATCGATTTAAGGAAATAGCGTCTGATATGTACCAGACAGCTAAGCCTAGTGACATGGAGGGTTGGATCTTTCTCGAAGATCTTGTACATCGACGCTCCATCCGTCTGTATAGTCCCGAAAAACTCCTTTAGGAATTTTACTATCACCTCCCGACTTCGGGACCCTTTGTCGTAGATGAAATAGACCAGGTTTGTCACCGACGTTCGGAATCCCCAAAAGTATCGTGTTCGAAGATGGACCTCGCCATTGTCATCTACAAAAACATCCCCGACCGTTTCGTCTGTCGCTAAGTAAGGATCTATCAGTATATGCCTGCGGTAGGTCTCCTCAAACTTATTACGAATCTTAGTCAACAGCTTATTAACCATTGTGTTGTTAGTCTGCTTGGGAATATCTGCACCGGTAATATATTCGATACTCTTCCTAGTCCGGTTCTCTGCCGTACCATTCAGATACTTGTTAAGAATCATGTTAACTGCGTACATCGTACCAACGTGACTGCCCTTAAGTAAAGAGTCCTTATTTGGCATCTTTGCCCAGACTTTAGCTTTGCCGACTTTGCAACGATAGAGATTGACAATCATCTTCTTCAACTTAGGAAGGGAGAGTTCCCAAATCACATTCGTACGCTTGCCGCAAGTCTTTGTATTCTTGTCACACCCCTCAGGATAGCAATCAACCACGATCTCGTCTTCCTTGTCTACCTTTATATAGTTGCTGTACTCGTCAGGACGGGGTTTACGCTCGTTTTCGCGCTCACCATAATCGCCACGAGGAATAATAGGAGATTGGACCAGACTGTCATCATCGGCATTTTCTTCCTCAGGATTAACAGCAGGCTTCTGCTCAGAAGACAGTTTCTCACCGCCACCGCCAAATGCCATATCCTGCATGACAGCAGCTTTGTTCATCTCTTCCTGGATGCGCTGCATAGCCTCCTCCATGGAATTGCATATTACGGTACCACCCTTCTTCTTGGAATTCTTGGTGGACTTGCCAGGATTCTGATCCTTATCGTCCTTACCTTTATTATTCTGGTTCTGGATCTCAGCTATCTTTGCCTCATACTCGGCAGCCATCGACTTCATACGCTCCTCATAATCAGCCTTCACAGCTGCAACAGCCTTGGCGACAGCATCTTCAATAAGGCGGTCAACATCAGACTTGCGGATCATATCCGTAGCTATCTGATTAAGCAGGCGGAGGACTTCATCGTCCTTCTCCTGAATCCTGGTATCTTGAGCCTCGGCCTGCATCTTCAGTCTGCTATTTTCCGATTTCAAGTCCGCATTCTCCTGTTGCAAATGCCTGCTTAATCTTTCATCTGTCATACTGCAAAGGTATGAAAAATTACCGAATTATGCAAACTTTTTTAGAGTTATTTTTGGACTTAAATTGTTAATAATCAATAACTTACGTTTATGTTTCCTATGCTACATCCCGTAGATAAAGTCGCCGTATTTGCTTGTCTTCAAGCAAAGAAACGAAATCTGCCCAGCTGATGGAATAAGTTTGCTTTTTCACGTCAAAACGCGGCGTAAGGAACTTATACTGCCTGTCTAATTTCTTCTCCGAAATCACGAATCCACCACGTTCATAGTAGAAAACACGCAACTGATTGTGCTTACGGTTCATAAAAATGAATACCGCACCTGACCAAGGGTCTTCGTGAAGGACATAGCGGATATAATTGATCATCGCATCCCACTTGTAGCGGAAACTCACATTGCCCTCGCAATACTTGTAACGCATACTTGATGTAAGACTAAGCATAATTACGAACTTGCATTAAACGTTGGACAATCGCTATGAGGTTAGAAGGAGTTATCTCACGAACTGTCAGTTTCAAACCTTTCGGGAAACTTAGCATAACCTCTTTTATATAACTCTCTGGTAAAGGCTGGCTCTCACTCAGAGCTGGCGACTCTGGTACCTCTGTGATTACAAGATCTCCACACTGCACTTCTTCGATTTCTGATTCCGATGCAAACTTCTCCTGCTTCAAAGCCTCTACCATCTCGTAGTAGTCTAGCATGTTTTCACGGCAGAAGTCCGCCACCCTTACTTTCTTGTGACTCTTTTGCAAGTCACGGAATTGTTTTACATAATCTTTTATTTCCATATTGCGCTTATTTGATTAAAACAGCGCAAAATTAGAAAAATATTTTATCTCAACCAAATTCGACCTGGCCCAAGGTTCGGACGCTTAC